>JAICSZ010000076.1 GCA_025936615.1 Pedococcus sp.
GAGGAGAACGCCCGGCTCGCCATCCGGGAGGAGCGCAACCGGATGGCCCGGGACGTGCACGACGTGCTCGGGCACAGCCTGACCGTGATCACGGTCAAGGCCGAGCTCGCAGCCCGGCTGCTCGAGGTCAGCCCCGAGCGGGCGAAGGTGGAGGTCGAGGAGGTCGAACGGCTGGCCCGCGACGCGCTGGCCGACGTCCGGCAGGCGGTCGCAGGGTTCCGCGAGATCTCGCTGCCCGGCGAGCTGGCCAGGGCGCGATCGTCACTGACCGCAGCGGGCATCGAGGCGGACCTCCCCACCGCGACCGAGGCCGTGCCCAGCGAGCTGCGGGAGCTGTGCGCCTGGACCCTGCGCGAGGGCGTCACCAACGTGATCCGGCACAGCGGGGCGACCACCTGCCGGGTGTTGCTCGACGCCAACGGCATCACCATCAGCGACGACGGGTCGGGCCCGATGCCCGGCCAACCGGGCTCCGGGCTCATGGGGTTGTCGGAACGGGCCGACGCCGCCGGTGCGCGCATGCTGACGCGTTCGGTGCAGCCCCACGGCTTCGAGCTCTCGGTGACCCGCGGGACCACCCCGCGACGTGACCTACCGCAGTCCCACGAGAGGGTGGAGGCATGACGGTCCGGCTCCTGCTCGCCGACGACCAGGCCCTGGTCCGGGGCGCGCTGGCGACCCTGCTCTCGCTCGAGCCGGACATGGAGGTCGTGGCCGAGGTCGGGCGCGGTGACCAGGTGGTCGCGGCGGCGCGCGAGGCCAAGCCCGACGTGGCGCTGCTCGACGTGGAGATGCCCGGCCTCGACGGCATCGCGGCCACCCAGGCGCTGCACGACGCGATGCCGGAGGTACGCGTCCTGATCGTCACGACCTTTGGCCGGCCGGGCTTCCTGCGGCGCGCGCTGCAGGCCGGGGCCAGCGGGTTCGTCGTGAAGGACACGCCTGCGCGCCAGCTCGCCGAGGCGGTGCGACGGGTGCACGCCGGGCTGCGCGTCGTCGACCCGGTGCTCGCCGCGGACTCCCTGGCCGGTGGCGAGTCACCGCTCACGGCCCGCGAGAGCGAGGTGCTCGTAGCCGCCCGCTCCGGGGGGTCGGTTGCGGACATCGCCCGCCAGGTCGAGCTGTCCGAGGGCACGGTGCGCAACCACCTCTCCTCGGCGATCGGCAAGACGATGGCCCGCAACCGTGCCGACGCCGTGCGCATCGCCGACGAGTACGGCTGGCTCTAGCCGGTTGCCACGGGTCGGTTCGGGTCGGTGATCCAGTCGCTCCAGGACCCGACGTATAGCGCCGCCTCGACGCCCGCCTCGTGCAGCGCGAGCACCTCGTGCGCCGCGGTGACGCCTGAGCCACAGTAGGCGCCCACCGGGACGTCGTTGCGAACTCCCTTGGCGGAGAACAGCTCTCGCAGCTCGTCGGCCGACTTGAAGCGGCCGTCAGCCGCCGCGTTGTCGGTCGTCGGCGCGTTGACGGCACCTGGGATCCGGCCGGCAACCGGGTCGATCGGCTCGGTCTCGCCCCTGAAGCGTTCGGGCGCCCGCGCATCGAGGAGTATGCCGCCGCGAGCCACCTGCGCGGCGCGCGTCGCGTCGAGCAAGGGCATGCCTCCCTCGTGCGCCTCGAACGTCCCGGCGCCCGGCTCCGGCACCTCGGTGGTCAGCGGCCCACCTGCGGCGCGCCACGCCGCCAGCCCACCGTCGAGCACGCGGACCTCGCCCGCCCCGAAGTGGCGGAACACCCACCAGGCCCGCGACGCGGCATACGAAGGACCTTGGTCGTAGACCACCACACGTGACCCGGCGGACGCGCCGCACCGGCGCAACGCCTCCTGGACCGCGTGCGCCGTGGGGAGCGGGTGACGGCCACCCGGTCCGGGGGGCCCGGCCAGCTCGGCGTCGAGGTCGACGTGGTGGGCGCCGGGCAGGTGACCGGCCTGGTAGAGGTCCCGGCCCCAAGGACCGGATGCGGAGGTGAGGCTCCACTGGACGTCGACCACGACCAGTCCGTCGAGCTCCTCGGCCAGGAGTGCTTCCGCTGCAACGAGTGCGCGCATTCGGCCATCCAACCAGCAGATGGGACACTGGGGGACGCCATGACCGCCGCCACCGCCACCACGCCCGTGCTGCCGCCCCTCCAGATCGGCCGCCACACTGTCGAGTCGCCCGTGGTGCTGGCGCCGATGGCGGGCATCACCAACCGCGCGTTCCGCCGGCTGTGCCGCGAGTACGGCAACGAGGGGCTGGGTGCCGGGGGAGCGAGCGGCGCGACCTCCCTGTATGTGAGCGAGATGATCACCTCGCGCGCCCTGGTCGAGCGCACGCCGATCTCGATGAAGCTGATCGAGCACGACCCCGACGAGAGCCCACGCTCGATCCAGCTCTACGGCGTCGACCCGGCCACGGTTGCGGCAGCGGTGCGGATGCTGGTGACCGAGGACCGGGCCGACCACATCGACCTCAACTTCGGCTGCCCGGTCCCCAAGGTGACGCGCAAGGGCGGTGGGGCGGCCCTGCCGTGGAAGCGCGACCTGTTCGAGGGCATCGTCACCGCCGCCGTGCGCGAGGCGGAGCAGCGTGCCGTGCCGGTCACCGTGAAGATGCGGGTCGGCATCGACGCCGACCACGTGACCTACCTCGACGCCGGGCGGATCGCCGAGCGGGCCGGCGTCGCGGCCGTCGCGCTGCACGGGCGCACGGCGTCCCAGGCGTACTCCGGGCAGGCCGACTGGACCGCGATCGCGCGCCTCAAGGAGACGGTGCGCTCGATCCCGGTGCTGGGCAACGGCGACATCTGGTCGGCCGAGGATGCCGTGCGCATGGTGCACGAGACGGGCTGCGACGGAGTCGTGGTCGGGCGCGGTTGCCTGGGCCGGCCCTGGCTGTTCACCGACCTCGCCGCGGCCTTCGCCGGAACGACCGCGCGGGTCGAGCCGACGCTGGGGGAGGTGCTGGCGACGCTGCGTCGGCACACCGAGTACCTCGTCGAGTTCTACGCTGACGAGTTCAAGGCGTGCCGCGACATCCGCAAGCACATCGCTTGGTACCTCAAGGGATTCCCGGCGGGGTCGACCGTGCGCAACCGGCTGGCCCTCGTCGACTCGCTGGCGGCCCTCGACGAGCTGATCGCCTCGATGGACGGCTCGGCTCCGTGGCCCGGCGACGATGCGGAGGGACAGCGGGGACGGGCCGGTTCGCCCCGCACCGTCGCGCTGCCGGACGGGTGGCTTGCGAGTCGCGAGCTCAGCGACACCCACCGTCAGGCCATCGCGGAGGCCGAGCTGTCCGTCAGCGGCGGCTGAGCGACAACGACTCATCCGACTCTTTGAGTGGATGGACGGGTCAGGACCCGTCAAAGTCCTCAAAGACTCATGACTGAGGCCAGCCGTCGGACTGCCTCGGGAACGCGCTCCGCCGCGATGTGCCGGTACCCCATCGCCAGGCCCTGCACCGGCGCGACCTCGTGGTGGCGCGGGGACAGCGGCTCCACCGCCACACCACGGTCCGCCGCGGCGGCCACCACCGCCAGGTCGGACCTCGACTGGTCGCGGAACCGGGCGCAGATGTGCAGGCCCGCGGCCGAGGGGTACACGTCGAGCCCCGCGGCACACTCCGCCAGCGCGGCGAGCAACGCCTCGCGGCGCTCGCGGTAGACCTTGGTCGACCGCCGCAGGTGGGCCGACAGCAGCCCCTCGGCCATGAACCGCGCCATCGCCCCCTGGGTGACCGCGTCGCCCTGCCAGTCGGTGAGCAGCTTGGCCTGCCGGAGGGCGCCCTGCAGCGAGCGGGGTGCCACGAGGTAGCCGATCCGCAGCATCGGCATGAGTGTCTTGGAGAACGACCCGATGTAGACCACCCGCCCCTCCCGGTCCAAGCTCTGCAACGGCGCGAGCGGTCGGGTGTCGAACCGGAACTCGCTGTCGTAGTCGTCCTCGACGATCACGGCATCGTGTCGGGAAGCCCACTCCAGCAACGCGATCCGGCGCCGCAGCGACATCACCGTACCGGTCGGGAACTGGTGCGAGGGCGTGACGTAGACCAGCCGTGCGCCCCTCGGCACTGCGTCGACGACCAGCCCCTCGTCGTCCACCGGGACGCCACGCACCTGTGCGCCGTGCGAGGCGAAGAGGCGCACCGCTGCCGTGTAGCCGGGGTCCTCCACCGCGACGGTGTCCCCGGGTGAGACCAGGACGCGGGTGGTGACGTCGAGGGCCTGCTGGGCGCCGTTGGTGAGCAAGATGTCCGATCCGTCCGCGACGACCGAGCGCGAGACCCCCAAGTAGCGCGCGATCTCGGACTGCAGCGCGGGGTGCCCGGAGCCGTCATAGGCCGGGGCCGCCTGGAGCGACGGGCGCAGCGTCGCCGAGACGAGGCGACGCCAGACGGGCAGCGGGAACAACGTGGTGTCCGGCCCGCCGACCGACAGGTCGAGCGCGAGAGGCGGTGCGTCGGGGACGGGTGGGGGGAGCGCGTCCCACAGCGCCCTCGGTCGCACCTCACCACCCGGCGCCCTGCGCGGGCGGGCCGGCCCCGCGTCGGCGCTGACGAAGGTGCCGGCGCCCACGCGCGCCTCGAGGTACCCCTCCGCCACCAGCCGCTCGTATGCCGTGGCGACGGTCCCGCGCGCGACCCCCAGCTCCGCGGCCATGGAGCGAGTGGGCGGGAGCCGCTGTCCCGCGGGCAGCCGCCCGCTGGCGATGCCGTCGAGAAGGTGCTGGTAGATCCGGGTGGTGCGGTCCCCGGGTCCGCCGAGGTCGAGCAGGACGTCCACCCGGCACAGCCTAGATTGGCCCATCCGGCCAGGCCCGAAACGGCTCTGTTGCGAGGTCCAATTCCCGCGCAGGCTGGTCCGGTGAGCATCCCGACGACTCGCCTGTCGGTCCCCCAGGGGGCCGCGCTGTCCATCGGCGCGGTCCTCGGCACCGGCGTCATCACGCTGCCCGCCCTCGCCGTCGGGATCGCCGGCCCCGCGTCGCTGGTGGCGTGGGCGGCCCTGGTGCTGCTGAGCATCCCGCTCGCCGCCACCTTCGCCGCGATGGGTGCCCGGTTCCCCGACACCGGTGGGGTCTCGAGCTACGTGGGACGCGCGTTCGGTCGTCGTGCTGCCGCCGCGGTCGGCTGGTGCTTCTACTTCGCCGTGCCGGTCGGTGCGCCACCCGCCTCGCTCATGGCCGGCGGCTACGTGGCGGACGCGTTCGGCGGCGGGCGCGCCACGGCCGTCGCGGTGGCGGCCACCCTCATCGTCGGGGTCGGCCTGCTCAACGCCGCGGGTCTGCGGCTCTCCGGGCGCGTCCAGCTGGTCCTCACGGCCACCCTGGCCGTGCTCATGGTGGTTACCGTCGTCGCCGCCCTTCCCCACGTCCGGTGGCACAACCTCACGCCGTTCGCGCCCCACGGGTGGGGTGCGGTGGGGCCGGCTGCGGCGCTGCTCGTCTGGGGCTTCGCAGGCTGGGAGGCGGTCGCGTCGCTGGCCGGGGAGTACGCCCGGCCGCGCCGTGACCTGCCCCGCGCCACCGGTGTCGCGGTGGTGGTCGTCGGAGTGCTCTACCTGGCCGTCGCGGCGACCAGCCTCCTCGTGCTCGGGCGGCGGACCGCGAACAGCCAGGCGCCGCTGTCCGACCTGCTGGACGCTGGGCTCGGGGGCCCCGCGCGTGCCGTCACCGCACTGGTGGCGGTCCTGCTCACCTTCGGCGCGATGAACGCCTACTACGCGGGTGGCTCCCGCCTCGGTGCTGCGCTGGCCTGCGACGGCGCCCTCCCCGTGGCGCTGGCCAGGGGGAGCGCGCCGGGTGAGGTGCCGCGCCGCAGCCTCGCCCTGGTGGCCGCGCAGTCGCTGGCCTGGCTGGTCGCCGGCGAGGTGCTGCACCTCGGTCTCACCCCACTGATGCTGATGGCCACCGGCTGCTTCACCGTCGTCTACGTGCTCGGGACGGCGGCCGCCGTGCGACTGCTGCCCCGCGGGACGCTCACGTGGGCCACGGCGGTCGTGGCCTTCGCCTCGGTGCTCGTGCTGCTGGTCACGAACGGCTGGCACGTCGCATGGGCCCTCGGCATCGTCGCGGCCTCCCTGGCCTGGCAGCGGGGGGCCGGCCGCCGTCGCCGCGTGGCAGGGTTGGCCCATGACGCCACGGACCGAGAGGCCGCAGCTCGGTCGGCCGGGCGGCACACCGGAGCGCCCTGCGACGTTCTTCTCGAGTCCTGAGGAGTTCCGGGCCTGGCTCGAGACGCACCACGACAGCGCCACCGAGCTGTGGATGGGCCTCTACAAGAAGCACGTGGCCGAGCGTGGCCTGACCTGGGAGCAGGCCGTCCTCGAGGCGCTGTGCTTCGGCTGGATCGACTCGCGCATCGAGCGGGTCGACGAGGACGCGGTGCGCCAGCGGTGGACACCGCGCAAGCCGGGCAGCACGTGGAGCAACGTCAACGTCGCCGCGGTCGAGCGGCTCACCGCGGAGGGCCGCATGCGTCCCGCCGGCCTCGCCGCCTTCGAGCGGCGCCGCGCCGAGCGCAGCGGCACCTACTCCTACGAGCAGGATGAGGCCACCCTCAGCGACCCGTATGCCGCGCGGCTGGCTGCGCACCCAGCGGCCAGCGCGTTCTGGGCCGAGTCCACGGCGTCGTACCGCAAGATCGCGGTCAACTGGGTGATGTCCGCCAAGCAGGCGGCCACCCGTGACAAGCGGATGGCCCAGCTGCTGGAGGACAGTGCGGCCGGGCGACTGATCCCGAGCCAGCGCTACGGCGAGCAGCCGAAGTGGGTCGAGCGGGCCGCCCTGGCCGCTCGGGCTGCGACCTCGTCGGCGTGATGCCCTCGCGCACTACGCCACTGTCGTCGGGGTTCTCCTACGGATATGTCGGAATCCGAGATATCTGACCGCAGCCGACCTATGGTCGAAGGATGCAACCCAGCGCAGGCACACCCCGACGGTTCGGGCTCCTCGGCGCTGCCGCCTTGCCGGCCGGCTACCTGTGCGGCCTGGTCTCGGTGCTCCTGCTGCCCACCCTGTCGACGACGCCGGCCGACGAGGCCGCGGCCATCAACACGCACCGTGACCTGGTCCTGGCGGGCGGGGCCGCCGATGCCCTCGGCGCCGTACTCGTGGCCGCAGGAGTGGTCTGGTGGGCCACTCGGCTTCCGGCAAGATCGGTCGTCCAGGTCGGTGCCGTGCTGGGTGCCGGCGGGATGGCTGCGGTGCTGTTCGACGCGGCCGCCCAGGTCAGCTCGGCGTTGCTGCTCGGCGGCCAGGACCACAGCTCGGCGGCGCAGATGTTGCACCAGCTCGCGGCTGCCACATCGGTGACCGGGCCGATCTCGGTGCTCAACGACATCGGCGTGATCATCCTGGCGTTGGTGACCCGTCAGTTGTTGCGCGAAGCGGACACCCGTGCCGGGACCTCGGTCTGGGCGTGGCTGTTCGTCGCCGGGGCGGTGGTGGAGGCCGTCGGGTTCGCCACCGGCTCACGCCCGCCGGCAGCGATCGGTCTGCTGGCCGTGCTCGTGGCGCTCGCCTGGCTGGTTCCACGACTGGTCCGAGCCGGCACCGGACCCCGGTTGGCGCCCGCCCATTAGAGTCGCCCGCGTGGGCTACACCGACGCGGACCGGGAGCGCTGGGTCCGGGAGGACCCGGTCACCAAGCGCGCTGACCGCGACGACTTCGCCCGCGACCGGGCCAGGCTGCTGCACTCGGCCTCGCTGCGGCGCCTGTCCGCCAAGACCCAGGTGGTCCAGCCCGGCGACGACGACTTCGTCCGCAACCGGCTGACCCACTCGCTCGAGGTCGCCCAGATCGGGCGCGAGTTCGGGGCGGCGCTCGGCTGCAGCGCCGACGTCGTCGACACCGCCTGCCTCGCGCACGACCTCGGTCACCCGCCCTTCGGCCACAACGGGGAGCAGGCGCTGGCCGAGGTTGCGGCCGACATCGGCGGGTTCGAGGGCAACGCGCAGACCCTGCGGGTCCTGACCCGGCTGGAGGCCAAGACGCTGCGCCCGACGGGCGAGCCGGCCGGTCTGAACCTCACCCGCGCCGTCCTCGACGCGACCTGCAAGTACCCGTGGC
>JAICSZ010000205.1 GCA_025936615.1 Pedococcus sp.
CAGCAGGATTTCCTCGACAATCCGCAGGCCGGAGCGCGTGCCGAATGGCAGGTCCACCTGGGTGACGTCTCCGGTGACCACCATCTTGGACCCGAACCCGAGGCGGGTCAGGAACATCTTCATCTGTTCCGGCGTGGTGTTCTGTGCCTCATCGAGAATGATGAAGGCATCGTTGAGGGTCCGGCCGCGCATGTAGGCCAAGGGCGCAACTTCGATGGTGCCCGCAGCCATCAGGCGTGGGATGGACTCGGGATCCATCATGTCGTGCAGGGCGTCGTAGAGCGGGCGCAGGTAGGGATCGATCTTGTCACTGAGCGTGCCGGGCAGGAACCCGAGGCGCTCCCCGGCCTCGACCGCGGGCCGGGTCAGGATGATCCGGTTGACCTGCTTGGCCTGCAGCGCGGCCACGGCCTTCGCCATGGCGAGGTACGTCTTGCCGGTGCCGGCCGGGCCGATCCCGAAGACGATGGTGTGCTCGTCGATGGCGTCGACATAGTGCTTCTGGTTCAGCGTCTTGGGGCGGATGGTGCGTCCGCGGTTGGAGACGATGTTCATCGTGAGCACGTCGGCGGGCCGCTCCGACGTCTGCTCGCGCAGCATGCTGATCGAGCGCTCCACCGCGTCGCGGTTGAGCGGCTGGCCGCCGTCGATGACCAGCAGCAGCTCGTCGATGAGGCGCTCGGCCAGCGCCACCTCGGCCGGCGGGCCGGACAGGTGGAACTCGTTGCCGCGTACGTGGATCTGCAGCTTGGGGAACTTGCGCTCCATGGTCCTCAGCAGCTCGTCGCGCGGCCCGAGCAGGGTGACCATCTGCACCTCGGCGGGGATCACGACGGTGTGGGAAGGGATGGGTGCGGCCTCCGGCGCGCCCCCCGCCTGATGATCGGCTTCAGTCATGGTGCGCCCAGTCTACGGTGCCGCTCAGCCGGGCGGCCACGTCATTGCCCGGCCCCCGAGCACGTGCACGTGGGCGTGGAACACGGTCTGCTGGGCGTCGCTGCCGGTGTTGAAGACGGTGCGGTAGCCGCTGTCTGCCACACCCTCGGCCCGGGCCACCGCTGCGACGGCGTCCATGAACCGCGCCACCTCCTCGGGCGCCTCCTGGGCGAGCGCCGCGACGTCCGGCACGTGCCGGCGCGGGATCACCAGGACGTGGGTCGGCGCCTGCGGCTGGAGGTCGCGGAAGGCAACGGTGGTGTCCGTCTCGTGCACCACCGTCGCGGGGACCTCCCCCGCCACGATCTTGCAGAACAGGCAGTCCGGGTCGGTGTGCGATCCACTCATGGAGCGACCCTACCGGTGGGAAAACATGCCCTCGGCGCGTCAACCCCACGGCGGGGCTGGGCGTCGATGGGGCGTGAGACTGTTGGGCGTGGTGGAACGCGACAGGGACCGGACCGGGTCGGACGCCGACGCGGCCGTCACCGACCTGTACGCCGCACACTGGACCGGCCTGGTCCGACTGGCGTGGCTGCTGCTGCGCGACGACCAGGGTGCCGAGGAGGTCGTCCAGGACGCCTTCATCGCCACCCACCGGCACTGGGCGACGCTGCGTGACCAGGCCAGCGCCGCGGCATACCTGCGTCGGGCGGTGGTGAACGGCGCCCGCTCCGCGCTGCGCCACCGGGGAGTCGAGCAGCGCCACACCGACCGGGAGAAGCGCGAACCGACCGCCCTCGGCAGCAGGGTCGAGGACAGCGCCGAGGCGCGCGTCCTCGAGCACGAGACCACCACGACGATGATCGGGGCGCTGGGCCGTCTGCCCCAGCGTCAGCGAGAGGTGCTGACCATGCGCTACTACCTCGACCTGAGCGAGGCCGAGATCGCCGACACGCTGGGCATCTCGGCCGGGTCGGTCAAGTCCCACGCCCACCGCGGCCTCGCGGCCCTGCGCGACCGGATGGAGGCGGCGTCATGAGCGACCGGAACGAGTTCCTGCACCCTGACTTCGAGCCGGGCGAGTTCGACCGCGTGGAGCGCGATCTGCGCCAGGCGCTGGCCACCGATGCCCGCCGCATCCAGCCGTCGGACCGGCTCGACGCCATCCTCGGGGCCGCCCACGATGCGGGCCCGGCCACGGGCGGCTCTGGTCACGGGGCGCGTCGCTGGCTGGTGCCGGTGGCAGCGGCCGCGGCCGTGGCTGCGGTGATCGGCGGCGTGTGGGCCGCCACCCGGGGCGACAACGGACGGCAGACGACCCCACCCATGACGAACACTGTGACGACCGCACCCTCGACGCCGACCTCCACCAGCTCGAGCCCCAGCACATCGAGCAGCACCACGACGACCGGAGCTGCGCAGACCGCCCAGGTCACGCTGCCCGTCTACTTCGTCGGGCCGATCGGGGACAGCAAGCCGACCTACAAGCTGTTCCGCGAGTTCGTGCTGGGTGACGTGGGCAGCGACCAGACGGCCGCCCAGAAGGCCAAGGCAGCGCTCGTCCTGGCCATCAACGCCCAGCCGTACTCCAACACCGACGGCTACCTCCAGCCGTGGTCGGGCCAGACGATCGGCGACGTGCGGGTCACGAGGCAGCTGATCACGGTCGACCTGGCCAACGCGGGCAACCCGGACGCGGCCCAGACGCAGGAGGTGCGCCGGCTCGCCGTGCAGGAGCTGGTCTGGACGGCCACTGCCGCCGTGCAGCAGACCGTCCCCGTGCGCTTCACGGTGAACGGCGCCCCGGCCAAGCTGTTCGGGTCGATCTCGACCGGCCAGGCGTTCACGCGCCCGCCGTCGAGCGAGTCGTGGCGTGACCTCGCCCCGGTCTGGGTCGACTCCCCGACGCGCGACCAGGTCCTGCCGGCGGGCAAGCCGGTCACCGTCAAGGGTCAGGCCACCGTGTTCGAGGCGAACGTCGCGTGGGACCTCAGTCGCGGGAGCGCCACCGTCGAGCAGGGCCACGCAACCGCCAGCGTCGGCGCCCCCGACCGTGGCCAGTACTCCATCGAGCTCGGCACCCTGCAGTCCGGCACCTACACGATCCACGTCTGGGAGCCGAGCGCGAAGGACGGCTCGGTGGCCGCGGAGCGGTCGGTCACCTTCTCCGTGAAGTAGTCAGCGCCACCGGTTGGCTGCGCTCAGCACCGCGAGCGCGGCCGGCCCCGCGCTGGACGACCGGAGCACGGTGTCGCCGAGCCGGACCGTCCTCGCCCCCGCCGCCTCGAGCGCGGCGATCTCGTCGGGAGTGATGCCGCCCTCCGGCCCGACGATGACGACCAGGTCGCCGTGGTCCGGGAGTGGTTGCCCCGCAAGGCTTTCCGTGGCGTCTTCATGGAGGACGTATGCCGCGGCGGAGCCGGCGACGCGCGCCACCAGGCTCTTGGTGGTGAGGAGCTCACCGACCACCGGCACCCTCGCGCGCCGCGACTGCTTGCTGGCCGAGACGACAGCCGACTGCCATTTGCGGCGCGCCTTCTCACCACGCTCGCCGCGCCACTGGACGATGCTGCGGGCGGCCTGCCACGGCACCACCTCGTCGACGCCGTACTCGGCCGCCGCCTCGACGGCCTGTTCGTCGCGCTCCGCCTTGGCCAGCGCCTGGACGAGGACGAACCGCGGGTCTGGCTCAGCCAGTCGGCAGACTTCGAGCACGCGCAGCCCGAGGTCGGCCTTCCCGGCGGTCACCACCTCACAGGTGAGCCGCAGTCCCGCACCGTCGGCGAGCATCACCTGCTCCCCCGGTGCGATGCGCCGCACCACCGCCGCATGCCGTCCCTCGTCGCCCTCGAGCAGGACGTCGCTGCCCTCCCGTACGTCTGCCACCCGCGCCGGGTCGACGAGGAACAGCGGCAGGGTCACGGGGGCTACTTGGCCTTGAAGGCGTCGCGCAGCTTGCCGAGCAGGCCCGGGTTCGCCGGCGCGAGCTTGCCCTCGGGACGCTCCTCGCCACGCAGCGACGCCAGCTGGCGCAGCAGCTCCTCCTGCTGCTCGTCGAGACGCGTCGGGGTCTGCACGCTGGTGTGCACGATGAGGTCGCCGCGGCCTGTGCCGCGCAGGTGGGTCACGCCGAGGCCGCGCAGGGTCATTGCGTCACCCGGCTGGGTACCCGGCTTGACCTCGAGCTCGTCGATACCGTCGAAGGTGTCGAGCTTGAGCGTCGTGCCGAGCGCGGCTGCCGTCATCGGCAGCTCGACCGTGCAGTGCAGGTCGTCGCCGCGCCGGTGGAAGGTCGCGTGCGGCCGGACCGCCACCTCGACGTAGAGGTCACCGGCCGGACCGCCGCCGGGGCCGACCTCCCCCTCGCCACCGAGCTGGATCCGGGTTCCGGTGTCGACGCCGGCCGGCACCCTGATCGTGAGGGTCCGCCGGGTGCGGACCCGGCCGTCGCCGGAGCACTCGAAGCAGGGGCTGACCAGGACCTCGCCGTAGCCGTGACACGTCGCGCAGGGCCGGCTGGTCATCACCTGCCCGAGGAACGAGCGCTGCACCGTCTGCACCTCTCCGCGGCCGCCGCACACGTCACAGGTGCGCCGGGAGGTGCCTGGCTGGGCGCCGTCCCCGTGGCAGGTCGAGCACACCACGGCGGTCTCGATGGTGAGGTCCTTCTGCGCACCGAAGACGGCATCGGCGAGGTCGACGTCCAGGCGCACCAGGGCGTCCTGGCCACGTCGCTGCCGCGAACGGGGACCGCGGCTGGAGGCGGTCGCACCCGCCCCGAAGAACGCGTCCATGATGTCGCTGAACGAGAAGCCCTGGCCGAAGCCGGCAGCACCACCGGCGTAGGGGTCCGCGCCCATGTCGTAGGCGCGGCGCTTCTCGTCGTCGGAGAGCACGTCGTAGGCCTGCGAGACCTTCTTGAACTGCTCCTCCGCCTCCGGGCTGGGGTTCACGTCGGGGTGCAGCGTGCGGGCCTTCTTGCGGTAGGCGCGCTTGATCTCCTCGGCGGTGGCGTCCCGGGAGACG
>JAICSZ010000370.1 GCA_025936615.1 Pedococcus sp.
CAGCGTCTGCTCGAGGTCGAGGGAGCCGATGACGTTGCGCAGCGTCGTGACGGTGAGCTGCTCGATGCCCTGGATGAAGTTGGCGATCTCGTAGACCGCGGACTTGGCGTCGATGACGGAGTAGTAGATGACCGTGTCGATGTTGACGACGAGGTTGTCACTGGTGATCACCGGCTGCGGCGGGAAGGACACCACCTGCTCGCGAAGGTCGACGTTGGCCCGCACCTTGTCGACGAACGGCACCAGGAAGTGGATGCCGCCCTCGAGGGTGCGGGAGTAGCGACCGAGTCGCTCGATGATCAGTGCGGTCTGCTGTGGCACGATCCGCACCGTGCGGATGATGACGATCGCCGCGAAGATGACGAGCAGCACCAGGACGATGAACCCGGCTGAGACGTCCATGTGGGTCATTCCCCTCTGAGGGTGGCCGGGTCGCCGGAGACGATCGCCGTGGCCCCGTTGATGGACACGACACGGACCTGTTGGCCCGGCGTGCATTCCGTTGCGCCCTCGGCGATCCGGGCCGACCAGGTCTCGCCGCCGAGCTTGACGCGGCCGTCGTTGCGCGTGACGGTCTGGAGCACCCAGGCCGTCCTGCCCACGAGGCCCGCGGCGCCGATGCTGTCACCGGCGCCGGTGTTGAACTTGTTCTTCAGCCACGGACGCACCCCGAGCAGCAGTGCCACCGCGACGACCACCCCGATGACGATCTGGAGCGCGAACGGTGCGCCGAAGGCGGCCGCGACTGCAGAGGCCAAGGCACCGGCGGCGAGCATCACGAAGACGAAGTCGACGGTGGCCGCCTCGATGGCGCCGAGCACCAGTGCCACACCGAGCCACGCGAGCCAGGGGTTGTCACCCACCCAGTCCATCGCTCCCCCTTTCGCTGGTCACCCAGCCACCTTCGTCAGGCAACTGTATTGACGTCGAAGTGCCCTGGGTCGTTCCCCTGCCCGACCGCGCCCTGGCCGCCCACCGCTCGCCCCGTTGCTCGAGCTCGAGCGGCATGCCGAAGGTCTTGGACAGGTTTTCCTCGGTCAGCGTGATCTCGATCGGCCCCTGCGCGACGATCCGGCCCTCGCGCAGCAGCAGCACGTCCGTGAACGACGGAGGGATCTCCTCGACGTGGTGGGTGACGAGCACCAGCGCCGGCGCCTCCACGTCGGCCGCCAGCTCGCCGAGCCGGCGCACGAGGTCCTCGCGACCCCCGAGGTCGAGCCCGGCGGCGGGCTCGTCGAGCAGCATCAGCTCGGGGTCGGTCATCAACGCACGGGCGATCTGCACCCGCTTGCGCTCCCCCTCCGACAAGGTGCCGAACGTCCGGTCGGCGAGCTGGTCCGCGCCGAGGGCGGTCAGCAGCTCGGCCGCCCGCTGGTGGTCCAGCCGGTCGTAGCTCTCGCGCCAGCGGCCCACGACGCCGTAGGAGGCGGTGACGACGACGTTGTGGACGACCTCGCCGGGTGGGATCCGCTCGGCGAGCGAGGCCGAGGCAAGGCCGATGCGTGGACGCAGCTCGAACACGTCGACCGCGCCCAGCACCTCGCTCAGCACGCCGGCGACGCCACGGGTCGGGTGCATGCGACCGGCGGCCAGCTGGAGCAACGTGGTCTTGCCCGCGCCGTTGGGACCGAGGACGACCCAGCGCTGCCCCTCCTCGACCTCCCAGGTGACGTCGTCGAGAAGGGTGGTCCGCCCTCGCACGACCGACACACCTGCAAAGGCAAGGACATCGCTCATGTCGCCGACCCTATCGGGGGCGGCCAGCGTCACGTGCCTAGCATCGTGGCGTGCCCGAGCTCCCGGCGTCCGTGCGCCTCGCGTTGTGGACGACCCGCGCGTGGGCCGGCGGGCTCTCGGTGGAGGAAGCCGTGGCCCGGGCGGCTCCGGACGTCGACCACGTCGCTGGCGACCTCACCCAGCTCACCGTGTGGCAGGAGCTGGGCGAGCAGGCGCTGTTCGTGTCCCTCCCCGCATCAGGGGACCTGCACGGTATGCCGCGTGCCTCCCCTGCCGCGCAGGGCGCCGCCGCCGCCGCGGGCGAGTGCGTGTTCGTACCCGGCCTGGGTGGGGTGCTCGTCCCGACCATCTCGACCTTCGGGTCGGGCTCCGGTGCTGACCGCAGCCTGGACACGGGCACCCGGGTGGACTGGACGGCATACGACGCGGACCCCGTGCCCAGGCACCGGGTGGAGGCGCTTGACGCCTCCCAGCTCGAACGCCACCTGCGCGAGGAGCTGGTGGCCGCGACGACGGACCTCGAGGAGACCGGCGGCCAGCCGTTCGCTCGGGAGGCGGCACGTGAGATGGCCGACACCGCGCTGGGCGGCCACTGGGGCCTGCCACCCGGCCTGCCCGGACGCGCAGCGCACGTCATCGTGCTGGCTGGCACGGTCGGACGGGTCGTCGACGTCGCCCTGGCCACCCCCGACGGCGGCCTCAGCGCGGCGCACTCCGCGGCGCGGGAGGCACACCTGCGGCGGCTGCAACGAGCGGCCGACCACGCGTTGGCAGATGCGACCAACGCGGCCTGCGCGGTGCTCGCGGGGTGGCGCCCGGAGTAGGTGCGCGGCGCGCGCACCGGGCCGAACGGTCCTACCGTGGGAAGGCTGAACCCGTCAGCCACCAGGAGTGGGAAGGACGTCTCGTGAGCACGTACCAAGTCGGCTACTTCGTCGGGAGTCTCTCGTCGACCTCGATCAACCGGATCCTCAGCAAGGCCCTCATCGCCCTCGCTCCGAAGGACCTGGAGTTCTCCGAGATCCCCATCGGGAACCTCCCGCTCTACAGCCCGGACCACGACAGCAGCTATCCCCCCGAGGCGGTGGCCCTCAAGGAGGCGATCGCCGCCTCCGACGCCGTTCTGTTCGTGACGCCGGAGTACAACCGGTCGATCCCCGGCGCACTCAAGAACGCCATCGACTGGGCCTCCCGTCCGTGGGGCCAGAACTCGTTCGACCACATGCCTGCGGCGGTGTGCGGGGCCTCGATCGGCCAGATCGGCACCGCCGTGGCACAACAGAGCCTGCGCGGGGTGCTGAGCTTCTGCAACGCCCGCCAGATGACGGCGCCGGAGTGCTATGTGTACTTCCGGCCGGACGTCTTCCCCGAGTCGGG
>JAICSZ010000142.1 GCA_025936615.1 Pedococcus sp.
CGTGGCTGATGAGACGGTCCCCGCGGAAGGCACGGCAGCACCGGTGGCCGGCGCCGTCGCGCGCCTGAGCGGTCTCGACCTCGAGGACCTGCTCGAGGAGCTGCGGGCGCGCGCAGGCAGTGCTCGCGCCACCCAGGGGAGGATCTCCGAGCTCCTCGGTGCCGTGGTGGCGGTGAGCTCCGACCTCGAGCTCGCCGCCGTGCTGCACCGCATCGTCCAGTCTGCCTGCGCCCTCGTCGGCGCGACCTACGGCGCACTCGGGGTGCTGGGACCACGGGGGGAGGAGCTGGTCGAGTTCGTCACCCACGGCCTGACTGACGAGCAGCGGGAGGCGATCGGGCCCCTGCCGCACGGCAAGGGCCTGCTCGGCCTGATCATCCGCAGTCCCGAGCCGCAGCGGGTCGAGCGGATCCAGGACCACCCCGACTCCTACGGCTTCCCACCGAACCACCCCCTGATGACCTCGTTCCTCGGCGCCCCGGTGCGGATCCGGGACCAGGTGTTCGGCAACCTCTACCTCACCGACAAGCGCGGCGCGCCGGCGTTCACCGAGGACGACGAGGCGGTGCTGACCGCCCTGGCTGCGGCGGCCGGTGTGGCCGTGGACAACGCGCGTCTGTACAACCAGGCCCAGAGCGAGCAGCAGTGGGGCGAGGCGACGCGCGAGCTGGTCTCTGCCCTGCTCCAGGGCATCTCCGAGACCGAGGCGCTGGCCGCGGTGGCCGAGCGCGTGCGCGCGCTGACCGGGGCAAGGGGGTGCCTCATCGCCCTGCCCGCGGACACGGAGCTGACCGTCGTCGCCACCGCTGGGGAGGCCGACCGGGGGGTGGGCAGCGTCGTCACCGACCCGGCCTGGCGCGCGGCGCTGGCCAGCCGCGGTGCCGCGGAGGCGGAGGGCGACAAGGCGGTCCTCGTTCCCCTCGCCATCCAGGGGCGCGCACCGGTGGGCCTGCTGGTGCTCCAGGAGATCCCCCAGCGACTCGGCGCGGCCTACCCGTTCACGGACTTCGGCCAACGGGTGGCCGTCGGCCTCACGGCCGCGAGCGCCCAGCGCGAGCGGGCGCGTCTCGACCTGCTCGAGGACCGCGACCGCATCGCTCGTGACATGCACGACCACGTCATCCAGCGACTGTTCGCAACGGGCCTCGCGCTGCAGTCCGCGAGCCGGCAGACCCAGGACGGGCGCCTTCGAGAGCGCCTCGACGAGGCCGTGGACGAGGTCGACGCGGCGATCAAGGACATCCGCCACACGATCTTCGCCCTGCACCGCGCACCGGGCCCGCGCAGCCTCACGGCCGAGCTCTCCGCCATCTGCGACAGCGCCACCGTCACCCTCGGCTTCGCGCCCACGCTGACCGTCCAGGGCAGCACGAGCACCATCCCGGAGGAGGTCGCCGCTGACCTGCTGGCCGTGATCCGGGAGGGACTGAGCAACGCGGCCCGCCACGCGCACGGCTCAGTGGTCTCGGTCCGGGTGGACGTCGGCGACGAGGTGGTCGCCCTGGTCACCGACGACGGACGCGGCCTGCCCGAGGCGCCCGCCCGGTCGGGGCTGGACAACCTGGCCAGGCGGGCGACCGGCCGCGGGGGCACCTTCGAGATCGGGCCTGCCGACGGTGGCGGGACCAGGTTGCGGTGGGCGGTCCCCTTCCGCCGCGCGTGAGGGACCTTGGACCCTGTGACGTCCCGGCCGCCCGCGAGAGGCTCGGGACATGAGCGCATCGCACGCAGGGGTCAGCACTGTTCACAGGAGTCCTCGAGCCAGCTTGGCCGGACGCGAGGTCGTGGTGGGGTTCGACGGTGGGGAACCGGCCCGGGCAGCAGTCCGGTGGGCGGCCCGCGAGGCCGACCGGCTCGGCTCGCCGCTGACCATCGTCTACGCCGCGAACGTGCCGGCGGTGTCGGCGTGGAATCCCGGGACCGCAGTGGTCCTCGACGGCCTCGGCGACGTGAGCGAGCGGGTGGCGGCGGAGGGTGCCGCAATTGCTCGCGAGGTGGCTCCCCAGCTCCGGGTGCGCAGCCAGGGCCTGATCGGAGGAGCAGCCGGAGAGCTCATCGGGCGCTCCGGCGAGGCTGGCCTGGTCGTGGTCGGGAGGCGGCGGCGCAGCGCGCTGGCGTCCGCGGCGCTGGGGTCGGTGTCCTTCGCGGTCATCCTGCACGCCCGATGCCCTGTCGTCGTGGTGCAGGAAGGCACCGAGGAGGCGACTGCGGGTCCCGAAGGCGCCGTGGTCGTCGGCATGGACGGGTCGCGAGCGGCCGAGTCGGCACTGGAGCTGGCTGCTGAGCTCGCGGCCGCGTGGGGGTCCCCGTTGTCGGTCGTCGCGGCATGGTCGGTCCCCGCCTCCGAGCCGTGGACCGAGGCGCTCGGGCCGGAGGCGGCCCAGGTCGCCTACGACGATGCGCGACGCGGGGCCGAGGAGGTCGCGGTCACCGCGGTGGACCGGGTCAGGTCGGCCCACCCGGGGACCGAGGTGTCGGTCGCCGTGGTGCAGGGCAACGCCGACGACGTGCTCGCAGAGGCGTCCAGGTCTGCCTGCCTGGTCGTCGTCGGCAGCCGCGGCCACGGCGGCTTCGCGGGCATGATGCTGGGCTCGGTGGGGCACAGCGTCCTGCGCAAGGCGTCCTCACCGGTCGCGGTCGTGCGCTGGGGCTCTTGGTGAGTCCCGGAGCCGGCGTTTCGTGGTCCCAGTACGCTCGTGAACCGGAGGTGGAGCCGGTGACGATCGCCGTGTACCTGTTGGACGACCACGAGGTGGTGCGTCGTGGGCTGCGCGAGCTGCTCGAGGTGGAGCCCGACCTCGACGTGGTCGGCGAGTCCGGCAGCGCGCCGGAGGCAGCTCGACGGATCCCAGCGCTGCGACCCGACGTGATGGTGCTCGACGGCAGGCTGCCCGACGGCTCAGGGGTCGAGGTGTGCCGACAGGTCCGCTCGATCGACCCGGCCATCCGGGCCATCATCCTCACCTCCTACGACGACGAGGCGGCCCTCACCGCGGCGGTGGCTGCGGGCGCGGCCGGGTACATCCTCAAGGACATCCGTGGCTCTGACCTGGTGGACTCCATCCGCCGCGTCGCTGCCGGGGAGTCGCTGCTCGACCCGGACGTGGTGGCCCGACTTCGCGCCCAGTGGGGTCACGCCACCCCCGTCGACCCGCGACTGGCAGCCCTGTCGCCCCAGGAACGGCGCATCCTCGAGTGCATCGGGGAGGGCCTGACCAACAGGCAGATAGGCGAGACGCTGTCGTTGGCGGAGAAGACGGTCAAGAACTACGTGACCTCCGTCCTGGCCAAGCTGGGCATGGAGCGCCGCACCCAGGCCGCGGTCTACATCACGAGCCAGCAGCCAGCTCGCGACCAGTGATCGACTGGGTCCGCACCCGGATCCACACCAGTCCTTCGTCCGGGACCCACGGTCGGCCACTGCCGTCCGTGAGCGCCTGGGCGTCCTCCTCGTCGGCGATCACCGCGTTGCCGTAGACGACGACGCTCCACCCGGAGCGCGTCGCGGCGTCGAAGGCGTCCACCTCGTAGCTGACCCGCGAGTGGTCGATCGCCGCCTGGATCTTGGAGTCCCCTGCGGTGCGGAAGCAGATGTCGACGCCGTCGAGGACGTGGACCACGGGCAGCACCGCGATCTCCCCGTCCAGGTGGAAGGCGAGCCGTCCCACGGGGACCGAGGTGATCCGCTGGAGGCATTCGTCGATGCCCATGACCCGCAGACCGGTGTGGTCGGTGGCCGAGTTCACTTGCTCGCTCATGGCTGGGGCTCCTCGTTGTAGGTCTCGTTGGGGTGGACGACCATGACGGGGCAGTGGGAGTGGTGCAGGACCCCTTGGCTCACCGAGCCCAGGAGCAGTCCGCCGAACCCACCGCGTCCCCTGCTCCCGACGACCACCAGCTCGGCACCCTTGGAGTGCTCCACCACGGCCCGCACCGGGTGCCCCTGGAGCACGTGCACGCGCACCCGGACGTCCGGGTACTTCTCGCGCCAGCCGGCCACGGCCGCCGCAGCAACGGCCTCCTCTGCCTGCGCCACCTCGCGGCGCACGGACTCGACACTGAGGGCGGCCAGACCGCCGGTGGTCGTGTCGAGGTACCACGCCTGCACGACCGTCAGGTCGAGTCCGCGGGCGTCCGCCTGGGCGAAGGCCTCGCCGATGGCGGCGGCGGACAGCTCGGAGCCGTCCGAGCCGACGACCACGCGCGCGGGGGTCGCCCCGGGGGTCGGCAGCTCACGAACGACGACGACGGGGCACCGCGCTGCAGCGGCCACGTCTACCGAGGTGGAACCCAGCAGGGCGGTGGCCAGGGCGCCCCTGCCACGCGCTCCCACCACGATGCAGCTCGCGTCGTCCGACGCCTCCACCAGGGCCGCCGACGCGCGCCCGGTCGGGGCGGAGGTGAGCACCTCGAGGCGTGGCGCGAGCTCCTTGACCCGGTTCAGACCCGCGGCCAACACCTGCTCTGCCTGCTCGTCGCCGAGCTCGGCGAGGTAGCCGTCCTCGACGAGGGAGTAGCCGGGCACCGCAGGGCGTACGGGCACCTGGCGGGCTGACACGAGGTGCAGCGGCCGGTTGTGCCGCTGGGCCTCGTCGACGGCCCAGTCGAGGGCCATGAGGGCCCCTTCGCTGCCGTCGTACCCGACGACGACCGGGCGGTTGGGACGGGGTGCGGACATGGCCAGCCTCCTGGTGTGTTCGTACGCCCAGCCTGGCGTGCGAGGCACGCAACGGGGAGGGCCGAAGGTCCCTTGGTGGGCGTGCGAGCCCAGAGCAGCCTTGGGGGATGGACACCATGCACAGCAAACAGGCCGCCACCGAGCTCTCCGTGTCGCAGTGCTGGGCGCTGCTTCGCGACTCGGTCGTCGGGCGCGTCGCCGTGGTCCGGGGCGATCGACCGGAGATCTTCCCGGTCAACTTCGTGGTCGACCACGGCTCGATCGTCTTCCGCACCGGGTCGGGCACGCTCTTTGCCGCCTCGGACGGACATCCGGTCGCCTTCGAGGTCGACGGCTACGACACCGCGGACGCGGCGGCGTGGAGCGTCGTCGTGCACGGGACGGGGCGGGAGGTGGTGGGCGTGGGCGCCACCCTCGACGCGCTGGAGCTCCCGCTCGCGCCCTGGCACGACGCACCCAAGCCTCGTTTCGTGCGGATCGAGCCGCTCGCCCTGACCGGCCGCCGGTTCGGCGTGAGGGGTGGCCACCGCGAGCCTCGACAAAGTGAGGACCTACGTCCCTGATGCGGGGGTGCCGCAGGCGCGAAAGTAGTTGTGCCAGAACGGCAGAAACAACTACGGGTATCAACCCAGAGGAGGCTTCACAGCCATGCGACGACGCACCCTTGATGCCCTGCTCACGACGGGCGGCCTCATTGTCGCCGCAGTACTCCTCGTCGCGGGTGGGCTTCTCACTTGGGCCAACAGCTTTGTGGGCGACAACGTCCACACCCAGCTCGCAGCCCAGAACATCTACTTCCCGAAGGCCGGCAGCGACCAGCTGAAGGACCCGAAGGTGCAGCCGTACCTCGAGCAGTACGCGGGACAGCAGCTGGTCACCGGCGCCCAGGCCAAGGCCTACGCCGACCACTTCATCAAGGTGCACCTCGATGAGGCCACCGGTGGCAAGACCTACTCCGAGCTGAGCAACGCGGCTCGGGCGAACCCGAACGACCAGAAGGCAGCTGGCCTGGTCGACCTCGCCTTCAAGGGTGAGACGCTGCGTGGCCTGCTGCTCAACGCCTACGCCTTCGGCACCATGGGCAAGATCGCCATGTATGCCGCGTGGGCCAGCTTCGTCGGAGCCGCCGCCATGCTCCTGCTGACCCTCCTCGGGTTCATGCACCTGCGGCGGGTCCCCGCCGAGCAGGAGGTCCGCCTGGGAGGAGTCCAGCCCACGCCAGCGATGGCCTGAGCCACTGACCGGAGGGTCCCCGTCGCCGATGGTGCGGCGGGGACCCTCTCCATGCGCGTGGCGTGGGTTCGTCTTCGTCGCCAAGGGATGGACAGGCGCAGGACTTCCTCGAGTCCCTGACCTGTCGGCGCAGCGTGCGCCGAGGCCTCAGCGCAGCGCGACCGTCAGCAGGACGATGGAGTCCTCGATGGCCTCGACGCCGTGCCGGAACGGTGGGATGGCAACCAGCCCGCCAGCCGACACCACCCACTCGGCTCCGTCGGCGGCATACATGCGGGCGCGTCCGGTGAGGACGTGGAAGGTGGCGGCCGGCGGTGACTCGTGCTC
>JAICSZ010000414.1 GCA_025936615.1 Pedococcus sp.
AGACCAGCGCCGTCTCGACGTAGTCCTGGGAGAACGTCGACCCGGTCTGGCGCAGGTACTTCGCGACGGTGCGCAGGATGACGACCTGCCTCCAGGTCAGCCCGGCGCCGAGCACCAGCGCGTTGAACCCGTCGGACTCGACCTGGCCGCGCCACACGGCTCCGACCGCGTCCTGGAACAGCCCCCGGAGCCGGTCGCGGGCCCCGTCCCCGGACCACACGGTGTCGTTGCGCACCCGGAGCCCGAAGTCGTAGACCCACAGGCGGACGCCGTCGCCGCGCTCCACCTCGTAGGGCCGCTCGTCGACCACCTCGACCCCCATGTGGGTGAACAGGGGGAGCACCTGGGTCAACGACAGCGGGTTGCGCCGGTAGAGCTTGAAACGCCGCTCGTTCTGCGGCGCCCCCGGCTCCTGGTACATGTTGAGCCCGGTGTCCTCCTCGGACTCGAGCGCATCCATGTGGCGGATGTCCGCGATGGCCACCCGGGGGCTGAAGTCCTCCTTGTAGGCCTCGGGGAAGGCGCGGGCGTAGAGCCCCGAGAGGCGCCCGGCCGCCTCCTCGCCGTGCTCGACCCGGGCGGCCTCGCCCAGGTCCTCGCCCCACGTGCGCGTCGCCTCGATCAGCTGGCGCTCGAGCGCGGTCTGGTCGACCTCCGGGATCGACTCACCGGACGGCACCCGCACGACGAAGTGCAGGCGGGCCAGCACCGACTCGGACACCCGGGTGGTGAAGTCCACCGTGGCGCCGGGAAACGCCTGTCGCAGAATGGCTTCCATCTTCAGGCGGACGCCGGTGTTGTAGCGGTCGCGCGGGATGTAGACCAGGCACGAGACGAACCGGCCGAACCGGTCGTTGCGCAGGAACAGCTTGGTCTTGCGACGCTCCTGCAGGTGCAGCACGTCGTTGGCGTTGTCGAAGAGCTGCTCCTCGGTGGCCTGGAAGAGCTCGTCCCGGGGGTAGTTCTCGAGCACCTCGAGCAGGTCCTTGCCCGAGTGCGAGTCGGGCAGGAACCCGCTGCGCTCGAACACCGCGGCGACCTTGTCCCGCACCACCGGGACCAGGGTGACCGACTCGGTGTAGGCGCTGGAGGTGAAGAGCCCGAGGAAGCGCTTCTCCCCGGTCACCTCGCCCTCGGCGTCGAACTGCTTGACCGAGATGTAGTCGAGGTAGGTGTTGCGGTGCACGGTGGCGCGCGAGTTGGCCTTGGTGATGATGAGGAGCTCGGGCGCCCGCGCCACCGAGCGCGCCTGGTCGGACAGCTGCACGCCGTCGCCGGTGGGGTCGTAGCGCAGCAGGCCGAGCCCGGTGCCCTGCACGGCCTCGAGGCGGTCGTGGTCGTCCTCCCGTCGCAGGGCGTACTCGCGGTAGCCGAGGAAGGTGAAGTGGTTGTCGGCCAGCCACTCGAGGAGCTGGCGCGCCTGCTCGACCTCGTTGTCCGGGATGCCGTGGGGTGGGTTCGCGGCCAGGTCCTCGGCGAGCTCGGAGCAGGCGGCCTTCATCTTCGGCCAGTCCTCGACCGCCTCGCGGACGTTGGACATCACGCGGCGCAACGCCTCGGCGACGGCCTCGTGGTCCTTCGCGTCACCGGTCCGGTCGATCTCGATGTGCATCCATGACTCGCGCACCTGCCCGAAGTCGCCCTCGGGCTTGGTCGTGCCGACGAGCAGCTCCTCGAGGTTGCCGGCGGCGTCGCGGCGCACGCGCATCGTGGGGTGGACGACGAGGTGGACCGCGCGGTCCATGCGCTGGAGCTGGGAGGTGACCGAGTCGACGAGGAACGGCATGTCGTCCGTGACGACCTGGACGACGGTGTGCCCGCTGGCCCAGCCCTGCTGCTCGACCTCGGGGTTGTACACGGCGATGTTCGCGGTCCCCACGGGTCGGCGCTGGGCGAGCTCCCGGTGCGCGAGCGCGGCGCCGAGCAGGTCCTCGGGTGCCCGGGCGAGCAGGTCCTCGGTGGCGACGTGGCGGTAGTAGGCCTTGAGGAACTCCTCGACGCCCTCACCGCCGCCGTGGTCTGCGCGCTCCGCTGCGGAGTGCAACAGCTGCTGACGGGACTGCTCCAGCGTCGCTGACATGGCTGTCGTCTTCATCCTTCACGTGTCGGCACACCCGACGCACCGCATCGTGCGCCTCGACCGAGACTATCGCTCGGGGATCGGGGCGGACACGGGGCTCCGATCACCCTCCGGGGCCGGTGCCGGAGGCTGCCCGGCGCCCGTCGCTGTGGGTATCCCCACGGCCTGCGCGGGGCTTCTCACTACAGTGGCGGTATGCCGCCTGCACCGGTCTCGCCCGAGCGTCTGCTCGCGCTCGGCGCGGCTCTTCGGCCCTTGCGCGAGTGCGCCGCCGACGGTGCCGAGGAGGTCCTCGGGTACGTCCCAGAGGCCGGGGACCGGCCGACCCAGGCGGCGGTCGACGGGTTCCTGGACGTGGTGGCCGACCTGCTCCGCGGCATCGAGTCCTCGACCGGCGACCTGGCCGACCGCTTCCGCGTGGCCGCGCTCGCCCACGAGTCGACGGAGCGCGACGTCACCCACCAGGTCGACGAGCACTTCCCCGCCGGCCGCGAGGCGCGGTGGTGACCCAGGTCCTGCACGGCGACCCCGCCTCGCTGTCCCAGACCGGCGGCGCGCTGCGCCAGCTGGCAACCCGGCTCCGGACCACCGGACGG
>JAICSZ010000239.1 GCA_025936615.1 Pedococcus sp.
GCTCGGGGCGGTAGCCGCCGACCCCCATGATCCGGGAGTGGGCGGAGCCCTGGGACGGGATGATCGTGCCGGTGCCCTTGGGTGCGGTGGCTGCTGCGGTCATGTCAGGCTTTCTGCGCGTCGGTCGTGTGCTCGGCGATGAGCTGGTGGGCGGCCTCGAGGTCCTCGGGGGTCTTCACTGCCAGTGTGGCAACTCCGGGCATGGCTCGCTTGGCGAGACCCACCAGGGTGCCGGCGGGGGGCAGCTCGACCAGCGCGGTGACGCCGAGGTCGAGCATCGTCTGCATGCACTGGTCCCAGCGGACCGGGCTGCTCACCTGACCCACGAGCCGGGTCAGGGCGTCGGTGCCGCTCGGGACCGCCGTGCCGTCGGCGTTCGACAGCAGGCTGATGCCCGGGTCGCTGACGTCGAAGTCCGCGCTGAGCTCGCGCAGCGAGTCGACCGCCGGGGCCATGTGGTGGGTGTGGAAGGCGCCGGCGACCTTGAGCGCGATGACCCTTGCCTTGGGAGGAGGATCGGCGGCCAGGGCGGCCAGCTGCTCGAGGGTGCCGGCCGCGACGGTCTGCCCGGCGCCGTTGGCATTGGCGGGGGTCAGGCCGTGCCGCTCGAGCGCAGCGGCCACCTCGCCGGGATCGCCGCCGAGGACCGCACTCATGCCGGTCGGGGTCGCGGCGCTGGCCTCGGCCATCGCGGCCCCACGCTCGCGGACGAACACCATCGCGTCACGGTCGGTCAGCACCCCGGCGAAGGCGGCCGCCGTGATCTCGCCGACCGAGTGGCCCGCGGTGACGCCCACGGGCTGCGGACCCTGGGGCAGCAGCACAGCGGCGGCGGCCAGGCCCGCACCGACGATGAGCGGCTGAGCGACCGCGGTGTCCTTGATCGTCTCCGCGTCGGAGGTCGTGCCGTGCCTGACCAGGTCGAGGCCCGCGACCTCCGACAGCGCCTCGAGTCGGCTGCGGAAGTCGGGCAGCTCGAGCCAGGGGGCCAGGAATCCGGGGGTCTGGGAGCCCTGTCCAGGGCAGACGATCGCTAGCACCCGTCCAGCCTTTCCTGCCGGTCGTGACCTCACCGTGACCGTTTGCCACCAACCTCACTCGCCCGATTTGTAGGAGTCCTACAAGTATCCCCATTCGCAGCCCTCCGCTGCTCGACGCAGGCGGTGTCCCCCAGCGCTTCTACATCGAACCGCGGGGAGGGGCGGGGTCTGGGGGCTGGCGGGCAGGGCGGGTTGCGCGGGCGAGTCGGCCCAGGGCGAGCGCGATGCGCACGGTGTGCGCGTCGTGGGGGTCGGTCAGCGTGTACCCGGTCAGCTCGGCTATCCGGCCCAGCCGGTAGCGCACCGTGTTCGGGTGGATGAACAGCAGCCGCGCCGTGCCCTCGAGACCGCCGCCGCCCTCGAGGTAGACCGCGGCCGTCTCCAACAGCGCCCCGCCGCCGGCGGCGCCCAGCGGGTGCCAGATCCGGTCCAGGAGCATCGCACGAGCCGGCGCGTCCCCGACTAGCACCCGCTCGGCGAGCAGGTCGTCGGCGGCGACGGGTCTGGGGGCAGCGGGCCACGCCTGCGCACAGGACTGCCCAGCCAGCGCCGCCCGCGCCGAGCGGCCGGCGGCGAACAGGTGGGGCACGGTCGGGCCGACGACGAGCGGCCCGTCTCCGAACTGGTCCGCCACCGCCCCCGCCGCGACCAGCGGGTCCTCGACGTTTCCGACGATGCACACCAGCCGGCGCCCCTGCACCGCCGCCAGGGTGTCGACCCCGACCCCCTCGGCCGCGCGACGCAGGCCGTCCACGACACCGGCAGAGCTGCCCGGCGGCGTGGACCCGGCCACCACGGCCACGCGCGTGGTCGTCCCCCAGCCAAGCGCAGCCGCCCGGGACTGCATCGAGTCGTCTGCCTCGCCGCGCAGCACCGCGTCGACGACCAGGCCCTCGAGCCGCGCGTCCCAGGCGCCGCGCGCCTCGGCGGCCTGGGCGTAGACCTCCGCCGCGGAGAACGCGATCTCGCGCGAGTAGCGCAGCACCGCCTCGCGCAGGGCCTGCTCCTCGCCGGGCTCGGCCAGCGCCGTGGCGTCCTGCTCCACGACGTCGACGACGGAGCGCACCAGGTCTAGGGTCTGGCGCAGGGTGATGGACCGGGTGAGCTCGCGCGGCGCAGTGCCGAACACGTCGGCCGTCACCGGCGCTTGGTCGCCGCCCTCGCGCAGCCAGGCGATGAAGGCCGCGATGCCGGCCTGCGCGACCAGCCCCACCCAGGACCGGTCCTGCGCCGACAGGACGCGGTACCACTCGTGGCTGGTCTCCATCCGGCGCGTGGCGGCGCTGGACAGCTCACCCGCGGACCGCTCGACGCGCTGCAGGGTGGTCAGGGACGTGGACAGGCGACCGACCGGCATACGCGGAAGTGTATTTGTAGGCGCCCCACAACGACGGTGCGCCGCCCGCACGTGGCGAGCGGCGCACCGGGCGCGTCGGAGGGCTGGTCAGCTCTCGCCGCCGGCGTTGCCGGACGTGCCGGCCGTGACGTCGAGCAGGCGGTACCGCTTGGCGGCCTCCTGTGGCACCTCCGCCGGCACCTCGCCGCGCTCGGCGAGCATCTGCAGCGCGCGCACCGCCATCGACGGGCCGTCGATGTGGAAGTAGCGCCGCGCCGCAGCCCGGGTGTCGGAGAACCCGAACCCGTCGGCGCCGAGTGAGGCGAAGTCGCTCGGCACCCACTGGGCGATCTGGTCCTGCACCGCGCGCATGTAGTCCGAGACGGCCACGACGGGGCCGCGCGTCTCCTGCAGGCGCTGGGTGACGTAGGGGACCCGGCGCTCCTCCTCCGGGTGCAGGAAGCGCTGCTCGTCGCAGGCCATCGCCTCGCGGCGCAGCTCGGTCCACGAGGTCACCGACCACACGTCGCCCACCACGCCCCAGTCGTTGCGCAGCAGCTCCTGGGCCTCGAGCGCCCACGGCACGCCGACGCCGGACGCGAGCAGCTGCACGCGCGGTGCCTCGTCGCTGAGGCCGTCGGTGATGCCGGGGGCGAAGCGGTACATGCCCTTGAGGATGCCCTCGTGGTCGACGTCCTCCGGCTCGGCCGGCTGGCTCATCGGCTCGTTGTAGACGGTCAGGTAGTAGATGACGTTCTCGGGGTCGTCGCCGAACATCCGGCGCAGCCCGTCCTCGACGATGTGCGCGATCTCGAACGCGAACGCGGGGTCGTACTGCACGACGGCCGGGTTCGCCGAGGCCAGCAGCGGACTCTGGCCGTCCGCGTGCTGCAGGCCCTCGCCGGTGAGGGTGGTGCGGCCCGCGGTCGCCCCGATGAGGAAGCCGCGGGTCATCTGGTCCTGGGCCGCCCAGATGCCGTCGCCGGTGCGCTGGAACCCGAACATCGAGTAGAAGATGTAGATCGGCACCATGGGCAGGCCGTGCGTGGCGTAGGACGTGCCCGCTGCGGTGAAGGCCGCGACCGATCCCGCCTCGTTGATCCCGAGGTGCAGGATCTGGCCCTGCTCGGACTCCTTGTAGGCGAGCATCAGCTCGGCGTCGACGCTCGTGTAGTTCTGCCCGTGCGGGTTGTAGATCTTGATCGTCGGGAAGAACGAGTCCATGCCGAAGGTGCGCGCCTCGTCGGGGATGATCGGCACCACGTGCTTGCCGAACTCCTTGTCGCGCATCATCTCCTTGAGCAGCCGGACGAAGGCCATGGTGGTGGCGATCTGCTGCTTGCCGGTGCCCTTCTTGACCACGTCGTATGCCGCGTGGTCGGGGAGCTTGAGCGGCTCGTGCTGGACGCGGCGCACCGGGAGCGGACCGCCGAGCTTCTCGCGGCGCTCGCGCATGTAGCGGATGCTCGGGTCGTCGGCACCGGGGTTGAAGTACGGCGGGCGGTACGGGTCGGCCTCGAGGACCTCGTCGGAGATCGGCAGCTTGAGGCTGTCGCGCAGGCCCTTGAGGTCGTCGAGGGTGAGCTTCTTCATCTGGTGGGTGGCGTTGCGGCCCGCGAAGTGGGTGCCGAGGCCGTAGCCCTTGATGGTCTTGGCGAGGATGACCGTGGGCTGCCCGGTGTGCTCGATGGCTGCCTGGTACGCCGCGTAGACCTTGCGGTAGTCGTGCCCACCACGCTTGAGCTTCCACCAGACGTCCTCGTCGGACCAGTCCTTGACCATCTCGCGGGTGCGCGGGTCGCGGCCGAAGAAGTGCTCGCGGACGTAGGCGCCGTCGTTGGCGCGGAAGGTCTGGTAGTCGCCGTCGTTCGTGGTGTTCATGATGTGCACCAGCGCGCCGTCACGGTCCTGGGCGAGCAGCGGGTCCCAGCCGCGTCCCCAGACCACCTTGATGACGTTCCAGCCGGCACCGCGGAAGAAGGCCTCGAGCTCCTGGATGATCTTGCCGTTGCCGCGCACCGGGCCGTCGAGCCGCTGCAGGTTGCAGTTGATGACGAAGGTGAGGTTGTCCAGCTCCTCCTGCGCGGCGAGCTGGAGCACCCCGCGCGACTCCGGCTCGTCCATCTCGCCGTCGCCGAGGAA
>JAICSZ010000366.1 GCA_025936615.1 Pedococcus sp.
CTCCAGCACCCCGGTGACGGCGAGGTAGGTGATGTCGTGGCCGGCGAGCTCGGCGTACGGCCCGTCCTGGCCCCAGCCAGTCATCCGTCCGTAGACCAGCCGCGGGTTGCGGGCGAGCGCCTCGTCCGGACCCAACCCCAGCCTCTCGGCCACCCCGGGGCGGAACCCCTCCAACAGCACGTCCGACCGTTCGGCCAGCCGCAGCACCGCCTCGCGACCGAGGTCGGACTTCAGGTCGAGCACCACCGAGCGGCGGCCCCGCAACAGCACCGAGTGCGTGGCGCGCAGGTCCTCGCCCGGACGGTCCACCCGCACCACCGAGGCACCGAGGTCCGCCAGCAGCATGCCGGCGTACGGTCCCGGCCCGATGCCACCCACCTCCACCACGGCGGTGCCCACCAACGGACCTCCGCGTGGCTGTGTGCTCATGGCGCGACGGTACCCGCGCTCGAGTGGCAACCGTCGGCCCGGTCAGTAGGGTCGTAACGTGTCACGGCGTCGACTCCTCCCCTGTGCCGCCGGGCTGGCTGTCGTCGCTGTCCTCGCTGCATGCTCGGGACAGGGCGGTGGCGAGACAGGCCTGGCCCGCGACGTCGCCAGCCGCTTCGTGCGTGCACAGGTGCAGGACGTCGAGCGTGCCTGCGCCCTCCTGGCCCCCAAGACGTTGCAGGAGGTGGAGCAGGACGGCCAGTGCACCACGGTCCTGGCGGGCGAGGCGCCCTCCTCGCTGCTCACGGTGGAGTCGGTCCAGGTCTGGGGCACCAACGCCATCGCCCGCTTCGACGGCGACACGGTCTTCCTCGCACGGTTCCGCGACGGCTGGAAGGTCATCGCGGCGGGATGCAAGCCCGACGGGAAGAACCGGCCCTACCAGTGCGACATCCAGGCAGGCTGAGATGCGACCCCTGTTCCTCTCCTACATCACCTTCATCGCGCTGGGCATCCTGCTCTGCGTCGCCGCCGGGCTGGCGCACCGATGAGGCGCGTCCTCCGGGCCCACGGGCTCGCCCTGGCGTTCACGGCCCTGCTGGTCCTCGCCCTGGTGGGTGAGGCGTTCGCGGGGCACGCCGACTACAACGACCAGGCCGGCGACGCCGGGTTCCCGCTGCTGACCATGGCGCAGTACCTGAGCTCGTCCAGCTTCGCCGCCGACGTGGCCGAGAACTGGCAGTCGGAGTACCTGCAGTTCACGCTCTACATCCTGCTCACGGTGTGGCTGGTGCAGCGCGGGTCACCGGAGTCCAAGCCCTTCGCCAAGGCTGGGCGCGAGAGCGACGAGGACCAGCTGCTCGGTGCCCACACCACCCCCGAGTCACCGCGGTGGGCCCGGGTCGGCGGCTGGCGCACGCGCGTCTTCTCGCACTCCCTGGGCCTGGTGATGGGGCTGGTCTTCCTGGGCGCCTGGAGCGCCCAGTTCGTCGCCGGCCGGGCGTCCTACAACGCCGACCAGCTCAAGGACCTTCAGGACCCGCTGGGATGGGGTCAGTACCTCGCCGCCCCCGACTTCTGGAACCGGACACTGCAGAACTGGCAGTCGGAGTTCCTCGCCGTGGGCAGCATGGTGGTGCTCAGCATCTACCTGCGTGAGCGGGGCTCGCCGGAGTCGAAGCCGGTCGGCGCCGCGCACGGGACGACCGGCGAGGAGGGCTGAGGGTCGCCGGGCCCTGCCTCGGCGGTGCGCCGGCCCCTTGCCCCGGCGGTGCGCCGGCCCCTGCTGCCGGCGGCTGCCTCAGATGACGTCGGTCAGCAGTGCGCGGACCTCGGCCTCGCGATAGCGCCGGTGGCCGCCAAGGGTCCGAATGGAGGCGAGCTTCCCTGCCTTCGCCCAACGGGTGACGGTCTTCGGGTCCACGCGGAACAGTGATGCCACCTCGGCGGGTGTCAGCAGCTTCTCGACCTCGGTGGTGCGAGTAACCATGATTTCTCCTAGTGCAGGGAAGGTGTCCCAATTTTGGGACATCCGCCCCGGAAGGGGAACAATCCATACGGGTCATCCCGTATGACCCAAAAGGACTAGTCACCCGACCATCGGCTGGGCGCAATACCCTTGGTCAAGACGCGAGACCCGCGTCGCAACCTGAACCGCGGCAACGTCGCCGCGCCGAGCCAAGGAGTCACCACCGTGACCGCGCCATCGCCCTCGACCGACATGTCCCAGCACGAGCAGGTCGTCTTCTGCAACGACAGGACGACCGGACTGCGCGCCATCATCGGCATCTACAGCACGGTCTTGGGTCCCGCCCTCGGCGGGACGCGGTTCTACCCCTACGCCAGCGAGGACGCCGCGCTCAGCGACGTGCTGCGGCTGTCGCGGGGCATGGCATACAAGAACGCGGTGGCCGGTCTCGACCTCGGCGGCGGCAAGGCGGTCATCATCGGCGACCCCCACACGGACAAGACCCCCGACCTGCTGCGCGCCTACGGCCGGTTCGTCGAGAGCCTGGGCGGGCGCTACGTGACAGCCTGCGACGTGGGCACCTACGTCGCCGACATGGACGTGGTCAGCGAGACCACCCACTTCGCCACGGGCCGCTCCGAGGAGAACGGCGGCGCCGGCGACTCCTCGGTCCTGACGGCGTACGGCGTCTTCCAGGGCATGCGCGCCTGCGCGCAGCACGTGTGGGGCGAGGCCACCCTCAAGGGCCGCACCGTCGGGATCTCCGGCGTCGGGAAGGTCGGCCACATCCTTGCCGCGCACCTGCTGGAGGACGGCGCCCGGGTTGTCGTCGCCGACGTCGACCAGGGCGCGGTGGCCGCGCTGCGCGAGCAGCACCCCGACGTCGACGCCGTCGCGGACACGAGCGCCCTCGTTCGCTCCGACCTCGACGTCTACGCGCCCTGCGCGCTGGGTGGGGCCCTCGACAGCGCCACCGTCGAGGCACTCACGGCCAAGGTCGTGTGTGGCGCCGCCAACAACCAGCTGGTCAGCGAGGGCGAGGGCGGCACCGCCGACCAGCTCCAGGCCCGCGGCATCACCTACGCCCCGGACTTCCTGGTCAACGCCGGCGGCGTGATCCAGGTCAGCGACGAGCTGCACGGCTTCGACTTCGAGCGGGCCAAGAAGGGCGCGTCGGCCATCTTCGACCACACCCTCGAGGTGCTCCAGACCGCCGACACCCGAGGCATCACCCCTGCGGCGGCCGCGGACCACGTGGCC
>JAICSZ010000212.1 GCA_025936615.1 Pedococcus sp.
AGTTGGAGCATCCGGTCTGCCAACGTCGACTTGCCGTGGTCGATGTGGGCGATGATGCAGAAGTTCCGGATCAGCTCCGGCGGCGTCGCGGCAGGCTGCAGCGCGGTGCGGGCCAGGGGGGACACGGGTGTTTCGAACCTCACGATGACGTCGGGGCGACAGGTTGGTCCATCCTCCCATGCACGCCAGGGTGCCCGTGACGCCCCGCCGCTGCCACCCCGCCCCGCGGGGCCCTGCAGCACCCTTTGCTAACAAAGGTTAGTGAACGGTGGACAGGTTCTACCCTGTCCTTCGTTCACGAACCTGTGCTGAGTTGGACATCTAAGGCCACGCGCCGAGTCGACCGCTCGGCAGCGACGGACCAGAGGGCGATGCCGAGGCCCAGGACGGCCAGGACCGCCCCCACCCGCGAGGGCCACTCGTAGCCGAGGCCCGCGGCGAGCACGACCGAACCGAGCCAGGCACCCAGCGCGTTGGCGATGTTGAGCGTGGAGTGGTTGAGCGCGGCCGCCAGGGCCTGGCCCTCGTGCGCCACGTCCATCAGGCGTGTCTGCAGCATCGGCACGAGCAGGCTGGGCAGGAAGCCGAGCAGGAGGACCGCGACGAGCGCAGCAGTGGGCGACGCCGCCACCGCAAGGCCGAACACCGACAGCAGAGCCGCGATCGAGGCCAGCGCGATCATGATCCCGTTTAGCAGGCCGACCCTTGCGACCCGCCCGGAGGCGACCGTACCCAGTGTCATCCCCACCCCGTAGAGCGCCAGCCAACAGCGGGACCGTGGCCGTGCCGAAGCCACCGAGCTCGGTCATCGTCGGCGCGATGTAGGAGAAGGTCGCGAACATCCCGCCGAAGCCCCCCGTGCCGATCGCGAGCGCGAACAAGACCTGGGGACGCCTCAGCGCGCGCAGCTCGGCCCGGGCCGAGCTGTCCCCACCCACCCCGCAGAACGGCACCCAGCGCCACACCGCCACCACGGTGAGCAGCGCGATGACGCCGACCGCGGCATACGGCCACTGCCAGCCGTAGACCTGGCCCAGCCGCGTGGTGACGGGGACGCCCACGATGTTGGCGACGGTCAGCCCGGTGAGGACCATGGCGACGGCCCAGGTCCGCCGCGCCACTGGCACCAGTGACGCGGCGACGAGGGAGGCGATGCCGAAGTAGGCGCCGTGCGGAAGGCCCGACAGGAACCGGGCCACCATGAGCGAGCCGTAGCCGGAGGCGAGCGACGAGCCGACGTTCGCGACGGCGAAGAACGCCATCAGCCACAGCAGCAACGTCTTGCGCGGCAGGCGGGCGCCCACCGTGGCCAGTACCGGTGCCCCCACGACGACTCCGGCGGCGTAGGCGGAGACGATGTGGCCGGCGGTCGGGATGTCGATGTGCACGCCGCGTGCGACCTCGGGGAGCAGGCCCATGGTCACGAACTCGGTCGTGCCGATCGCGAAGCCGCCGAGTGCGAGGGCGAGCAGGGCCAGCCGGACGTGGGCCGGACGCGTCTGCGGGGGGTCCTCGGTCACCGGCAGGGTCGCGTCGCTCACCCGACCTGCAACACGTCGGCGACACTCCCCCATTCCCGCGTGCCTGTGCGGCGAGGACTCCCCCATAGCATCGGACCCGTTGCCCAGCACCAGTGAGGACCCATGGCCCAGCCAACCGACTACGCGCCGCTGCCGAACCCGACGGCACCACCGGACTACCGGCGCCGGGTGCGCACCCACCTGCGTCACCCGCTGGAGAACCTCTGCCTGGTGCTGGCCATCCTCGGCACCCTCGTCCTCTGGGGCTTCGCGAGCTACGAGCTGGTCTCCGCCGCGGCGGACCGACGCCAGCCCGACACGCTGGCGCTCGTGCTCGTGCTGGCCCCCGTGGCGATCTACTTGCTGCGTGGGCAGCTGTACGCACGGCAGCGGCTGAACGGCGTCAAGATCGGGCCGACGCAGTACCCCGAGGCGCACCAGATGGTGCTCGACGCGTGCGCCCACCACGGCCTGACCAAGGTGCCCGACGCCTACGTCGTCCTCGGCAACGGCATGATCAACGCGGCCGCGTCGGGGCACGGCTTTCGCAAGTTCATCTTCGTCTACAGCGACCTGTTCGAGATCGGTGGGCAGGCGCGCGACCCCGAGGCGCTGCGGTTCATCATCGGCCACGAGGTCGGCCACATCGCCGCGGGACACACGAGCTACTGGCGCCTCGTCGGGATCAGCGGCTCGCAGTGGATCCCGTTCCTCGGCTCGACGCTCAGTCGCAGCCAGGAGTACACAGCCGACAACTTCGGCTACGCCCTCACCCCCCACGGCAGTCCCGGCGCCATGGCGACCCTCGCCGCGGGCAAGTACCTGAACCGCACCGTCGACGTGAACGCGCTCGCGGACCGCGCCGTCACCGAGCGCGGCTTCTTCGTGTGGTTCGTCAACGCCTTGGCCAGCCACCCGGTGCTGGTGTGGCGCTCGCACGCACTGCGCGACCGCCGCCGCCCCGGCCGCCTGTTGTGGCGGCCCAGGGTGCAGCAATGACGCCCCCTGCAGCGACCGCCCGCGGCAACGCGCCAACGGGCACTCACGAGCGTGGTGTCCGCCGCTGACGTCGGCGGGTCACTGACACAGCCGGGGACCTAGAGTCGAGGCCACCAGAGCGAGCCGAAAGGGGCCGGTGTGTGCCATTACTGCGGGTGCCGTGACATGCCGCTGCTGCGTGACTACATCGCCGAGCACGAGCGCGCCACCAACCTGGGCGGCGACGCGGTGCGTGCCCTGGACCGCGGCGAGCACGCCGTGGCCAGGGAGCTGCTGGCGGAGATGGGCACCGAGCTGCGCTCGCACTGGCAGGGCGAGGAGAACGGCATCTTCGCGGTGATGGGCCGTGAGGAGCTCTACGCCGAGCACATCGGCCCGCTGGTGCAGGAGCACCGCGAGCTGGAGGAGCTGCTCGAGAGCGTCGACCTCGAGGACGCCGGCGACCGGGACACCGTGCGCAAGGCGGTGTTCGACCTGCACGAGCACATCGCCAAGGAGGAGGACGGGCTGTTCCCCGCCTCCCTCACCGCCCTTGGGGGCTCGGAGTGGGACGAGGCGATGGCAGCCTGGCAGGACGCGCACCCCGGCCAGCACATGATCGGCGACTGAACGCTGGCGCCCGATAGCGTCACCGGCATGGGAGCACTTCGCGAACGCCTTGCCGGACTCGTCAAGGGCCAGAGCACGCGACGTAGGAGGCGGCGTGGACGCGGCGAAACCAATGCTCCCGCAGGCGCCGCCTACCGCGGCGACTTCGAGGGCGTGCCAGACCTGTCGTACAACCCGAGGCCGGACGGGCGGCCCGATCCCGGCGAGATCGTCTGGACGTGGGTGCCGTTCGAGGAGGACCACCGCCAGGGGAAGGACCGCCCGGTGCTGATCGTCGGACGTGAGGGAGACCAGCTCCTCGCACTGATGCTCACCAGCAAGGACCACGACCGCGACTCAGCGCAGGAGGCGCGCCACGGCAGGCACTGGGTCGACATCGGCTCGGGCGCCTGGGACCGCGAGGGCCGTCCCAGCGAGGTGCGCGTCGACCGGGTCGTGCGGGTCGACCCCCACGCGGTCCGCCGCGAGGGGGCGGTTCTCGCCCGCGAGCGGTTCGAGCAGGTCGCGACTGCGGTCCGGGCTCGACACTGACCGGGCCAACCGACACACGACGAAGCCGAAGGGCCGGTCACCGAGACGGTGACCGGCCCTTCGGGCGTTCAGCGGAGCCTCAGAGCGAGGCGGCCTTCTTCGCCATGGCCGACTTCTTGTTGGCGGCCTGGTTGGCGTGGATGACGCCCTTGCTCACGGCCTTGTCGAGCTTGCGGCTCGCGGCGGCCAGGGCGTCCTTCGTCGCAGCGGCGTCGCCGGCGTCGGCGGCCTCGCGGAACTTGCGGATCCAGGTCTTGAGCTCGCTCTTGACGGCCTTGTTGCGCTCGGTCGCCACGCGGTTCGTCTTGATCCGCTTCAGCTGGGACTTGATGTTTGCCACAGGTGGTTCTTCCTTGGGTTGGTCGGGTGTGCCGTTAGAGGGCGGCAGAAGCCGCTCGGGACCAGGCGTGGGGCACCTGTGGTTGAGAGGCTCTGGGTGGTGCGTCGTGCGCGCACGACCATGCGGGCACGCAAGCACCAAATCTACCAGCGAGTGGGGCGCGGCCACAAAACGCCGAGGTATGCCGCGTCGTCGCCGCGCGACAGTCGGTCACCGTCCCGTGCGGGCCCGGGTGATCGTCAGGACGGCCCGCTCGACGGCGTAGACCGGGTCGCGGCCACCGCCCTTGACCTCGAAGTCCGCCAGCGCGACCGCCTGGATGGACTCTGCCAAGCCCTCCGGACCCCACCCCGAGAGGCTGCGTCGTGCCTTGTCCACCTGCCAGGGTGCCATGCCAAGGTCGCGCGCCACGTCAGCGCTGCGTCCCCGCCCGGTCGACCCAACGCGGACGAGCTGGCGCAGCTGCTGGGCGAGCACCGCCACGATGGGCACGGGGTCGACGCCAGTGGCCAGCGCATGCCGCAGCAGGCGCAGCGCCTCACCGGCGTCGCCGGCCACCGCCGCGTCGGCCACCTTGAAGCCGGTCGCCTCCACCTTGCCGCCGTGGTACCTGGACACCAGGGCCTCGTCGATCGTGCCGGTGGTGTCGGAGACCAGCTGGTGGCACGCGGCAGCCAGCTCGCGGACGTCCCGGCCGACTGCCTCGATGAGGGCCCGGACCGCGTCCGGGGTGGCCCGGCGTCCGGCCCGCCGGAACTCGTGCACGGCGAAGTCGGTCTTGTCGCGGTCGCTCTTGA
>JAICSZ010000059.1 GCA_025936615.1 Pedococcus sp.
CCTGCAGGCCATGGGCTCACCGCTGGTGCACCGGATGCAGGGCTTCGGGTCGACGATCTTCGCTGAGATGACCGCGCTCGCGACCGAGCACGGCGCGGTCAACCTCGGGCAGGGCTTCCCGGACACCGACGGACCACCGGAGATGCTGGCGGCCGCCAAGGCCGCGATCGACGGCGGCCGCAACCAGTACCCGCCCGGCGCTGGCGTCCCCGAGCTGCTCGATGCCGTTGCGGCACATCAGAAGAGGTTCTACGACGTGGAGGTCGACCCGCGCTCGGAGGTGCTGGTCACCGTGGGCGCCACCGAGGCCATCGCCGCCACTATCCTCGCGCTGTGCGAGGTGGGCGACGAGGTGGTGACCTTCGAGCCCTACTACGACTCGTATGCCGCGTCGATCGCCCTGGCGGGCGCGGTGCGCCGCACTTCGGTGCTCCGGTTCCCGGACTTCGCGGTGGACGAGGAGTCGCTGCGAGCGGCCTTCTCGCCGCACACCCGCATGGTGCTGCTCAACACGCCGCACAACCCCACGGGGAAGGTCTTCACGCGCGCCGAGCTGGACCTGGTCTGCTCTCTCGCAAGGGAACACGATGCGTGGGTGGTCACCGACGAGGTCTACGAGCACCTCGTCTTCGGTGACGCGGTGCACCTGCCGGTCGCGACGCTGCCGGACATGCGGGAGCGGACCCTGACCATCTCCTCGGCGGGCAAGACGTTCTCGGCGACCGGGTGGAAGGTCGGCTGGGTGAGTGGGCCCGCCGAGGCGGTGGCCGCGGTGCGCGCCGTGAAGCAGTTCCTCACCTTCGTGGGGTCGGGACCGTTCCAGCCAGCGGTCGCCGTCGCGCTGGGGCTGGGCGACGAGGTGTATGCCGCGTTCGCAGCCTCGCTGGAGGCCAAGCGGGACCTGCTCGTGGCAGGGTTGCGCTCGGCAGGGCTGAGCGTGTCGGTGCCTTCCGGGACCTACTTCGTGGTCGCCGACGCCGCGCCGCTCGGCGCGGTGGACGCGCTGTCGTTCTGCCGCGAGCTGCCGAAGCGGGCGGGGGTGGCCGGGGTGCCGGTGTCGGTGTTCCACGACGACGTCGACGCCGCCCGGACGCTGGTGCGCTTCGCGTTCTGCAAGCGCGACGAGGTGCTCCACGACGCCGTCCACCGGCTGAGCCGCCTGTAGCGGCCCTGGTTCGGGGGGTCGTCCTCCACAGCGGCCGACCCTGCCACGACAGGATCCACAGGCTGCGCGGGCGGCGCTGCACGTGAGTCGCGCCGCTTGCGATCTTGCTGGGGTGAGCCCAGCTGCCAGCCTTCTCGCACCCGCCCTTGCGCTGGTCCTTGCCGCGGCTGCGCTCTCGCCGGCCAAGCCGCCTCCGGCGGCTGCGGCCCCAGCGGCGGTGACGGCCCCGGCCAGTGCGCCGCCGGCCGCTGCAGCACCCGCGAGTCCGGGGACGGCGCGCGCCTCCACCGTTCGCAGCCCGGGGCCTCGGCCTCGGGCCGCCTGGGCGTGGCCCCTGTCACCGGAACCCACGGTGGTCCGCCCCTTCGTCCGTCCCGCGACCCGGTGGGGCGCCGGGCACCGAGGCGTCGACCTCGCCGGTGACGTCGGGCAGCCGGTGCACGCCGTCGCCGCCGGCACCGTCTCGCACGTCGGCGTTGTCGCGGGCCGGGGCACGGTGTCGGTCCTGCACCCCTCCGGGATCCGCTCGACCTACGAACCGGTCGACCCCTCGGTGCGGGTCGGCCAGGTCGTCGCGCGGGGCGCTGCGCTGGGGGTCCTGGCGACCGCGGGGTCGCACTGCACCCCGGCCACCTGTCTGCACCTCGGGGCGCTGCGTGGCAGGTCCTACCTCGACCCGCTCCTCCTGCTGGTCGGCGGCAGGGTCAGGTTGCTGCCGATGCGTTGACCGCGGCTCAGGCCCCGGAGGGGTACGGCCACGGCGTGCACCCGCCCAGGCTGAGGGTCTGCTGCACCATCACCGGTGCCCGCTTCCCCTTCGCAGGGCACTGCTTGTGCAGGTGCCCGATCCCGTGCCCGACCTCGTGGTTGACCTGGTAGATGCGGTAGCGCGCGACGTCGTCGCCGTAGCTGTCGTCGCCGAGGGCCCAGCGCTTGAAGTTGAGCACCGAGCGTTCGCCGTTCCAGCAGGACACCTGCGACATCGTCTTCATCGGCAGGCACAGCTTGTCGGTGAGGCCAGGGCTGGCGAGCGTCACGCGGACGTCGACCTTCGCTCCGGCCGCCGCCTGCTGCGGGGCCACGTTGACGAACCGGATGTGGTCCACCCCCTGCCACCCGTTCTTGTCGAGCAGGATGGCCTGGACGGTCGAGGCCACCTCGGCCTCGTCCACGCCGAGCCCGCCCTCGACCTCGACGGTGTAGCGGACGTCGCGACCGGTCGCCGGGTTGTCCACCTTGGGCACGGCGACGACGCGGATCTGTCCGGTTCCGTGCTGCGGGATGGCCGTCGTCTGTGGTGTGGGTGTGTCGTCGGCGGCCGAACCGTCCTCCGAGTCGCCACTGACGGTGTGGACTGGCTCGGCTGCGGTGGTCGCCGAGACTGCCGCCCCCGGCATTGCATCGACGGTGGCAGCCGCGTCGTCGCGGTCCAGCAGCTTGACGCCCGCGACGGCGAGCATGGCGAGCAGGGCTGCGCCGGCAATGGTGCGGCGGAGGCGGACGCGTCGGCTCACCCTGCGCCGGTGCCGGTGCGGCGGGCGGCGCACAGGATCACTCAGCTGGCTGACCAACGCTCATGACCTCTCGGTGGGCACCAAGCCCATGCTGGTGCTCGGGTGTGCGTTCCCATTGTGGTGGTTGTCGGCCACCTGCCGCGACGGCACGCCGGACGGGCCGAAAGGCCGCTGGTGCGACGGACCCGCGGACCGGCATCAGGCCCTCGGGTGCGCCTGGCGGTAGCTCTGCTTGAGCCGGTCCACCGAGACGTGGGTGTAGATCTGCGTCGTCGCCAGCGAGGCGTGCCCGAGCAGCTCCTGGACCATGCGCAGGTCGGCGCCACCCTCGAGCAGGTGGGTGGCGGCGCTGTGGCGGAGCCCGTGCGGACCCATGTCGGGAGCGTCCGGCACGTGCCGCAGCAGCGCATGCAGTGCCGTGCGGACCTGTCGGGCGTCCGCCCGTCTCCCCCGGCGGCCGAGCAGGAGGGCCGGCCCACTGTCGTCGGTGACGAGCTGGGGCCGACCGAGCTGCAGCCACGCGGACACCGCTTCGCGGGCGGGCGCTCCAAAGGGAACCGTCCGTTCCTTCGCCCCCTTGCCCAGCACCCGGACCACGCCCCCGGAGAGGTCCACGTCGTCGACGTCCAGGGCGACGAGCTCACCGACCCGGATGCCGCTGGCGTAGAGCAGCTCCAGGGCAGCGCAGTCGCGAAGGCGCACCGGGTCCCGGTCGTCACTGGCCACGGCTGCCACCTGCAGCAGGGCCGCCGCGTCGCCCTGCTTGAGGACCTCGGGCAGCCGAGCGGTGCGGCGGGGTGCGACCAGCCTCAGCGACGGGTCGGCGGGGATGCGGCCGGTGCGGGTGGCCCAGCCCAGGAAGGTGCGGGCGGTCGCCGCCCGCCGGGCGATCGTGGCCCGTGCGGCGCCGGCGGCTCCCATCGCGGCGAGCCACGCGCGCAGGTCGCGCAGCCGGACCGCGGCCAGGTCGGTGGTCCCGCACTCGTCCTCGAGGAACGCCAGCAGGCAGCGCACGTCGCCGAGGTAGGCGCGCGTCGTGTGCTCCGAGCGCCCGCGCTCACTGCGCAGGTGGCGCTCGAACTCGCCGAGGAGCTCCAGGCGGGTCGCGTCCATGCCCACACGCTCGCAAACCGCCCTGCCCCACACAAGGCGCCACCCCGTGCCGCGCCGCGTGGCGGCTCCTCACCTGTCTGGTTGCCGCGCCTTGCGCCAGCCCTCCGGCTCCTGCCGGCTGAGCCCGGCCAGGGTCAGCAGGCCGAGGGCGCTGGTCACCTGTCGCGCGTCCAGCCCGGCCCGGACCGCGAGGTCGTCGACGGTCGCGGGCCGACGGACCGGCAGGGCGCCGTAGACCGCGCTCTGCACCGGGTCGAGGCCATCACCCGGGCGCTGCTCCCCACGCTTCTCCGGCGCCAGCTCGCCGATCGGGCCGATCGCCTCCATGACCTCGGCAGCGTCGGTGACCAGGATGGCGTTCTTGTCGCGGATCAGCTGGTGGCACCCGGCCGACACCGCAGACTCGACCGAGCCGGGAACGGCGCAGAGCACTCGGTTGTGGTCCAGGGCCTTGCCCGCGGTGTGGGACGACCCGGACCGCAGCCCCGCCTCCACGACGACGGTCCCCTGGGTGACCGTGGCGATGAGCCGGTTGCGTGCGATGAACCGACCCTTGGTGGGGGCACAGCCCGGCGGCAGCTCGCTCACCACCAGGCCGTGGGTGCGCAGCTGCGCGAACAGGCCGTCGTGGCCGCGCGGGTAGGGGCGGTCGACCCCACCCGCGGTGAACGCGATCGTCGGGCCCTCGACGCCGAGCGCGCCACGGTGCGCCGCACCGTCGATGCCATAGGCAGCGCCGGACACCACGGCCACCCCGCGCTCGGCGAGGCCGGCGCCGAGGTCCTGCGCCTGACGGGTGCCGTAGGGCGTGGCCGCTCGGGCACCGACGACCGCGACGCTGCGTGTCGCCTGCTCGGCGAGGTCCAGCGGACCCACGACCCACAGGCACAGCGGTGGCCACTCGAGGTCGTCGACGCCCGTCGGCCACTCCGGGTCACCCGGCACGAGGACGCGGGTGCGGGTCCGTCGGGCGATGTCCAGGTCGCGACGGACGTCCAGCAGCTCCAGGCGTGGCAGCAGCTGGCGACCGAGGGTCGAGGACAGCTCGAGGGTGCGCAGCGCCTCTTCGGCACCCTGCTGGGCGATCCGCTGGATGACCGCCCGATGCTCCGGCTCGACGAGCCGCGCCCACGCGACCCGGGCAGCGCGCTCGCCGCTCGGCAGGTCGAACCCGGCCAGGTCGCGGGGCTTCACGCCGCCACCGGGCCCTGGTTGCGCAGCACCAGCGCCGCACCGAGGTCCTCGCGCTGCGGGCTACTGCGACCCGCGAGGTCGGCCACCGTCCAGCCGAGCCGTAGGACCCGGTCGTAGCCGCGCAGGGTCAGCCGTCCCCTGTCCAGCGCCTGGTCGAGGTCGCAGGTCACCCGCGGCGCCAGCCGCCAGGGGCCGCGACGCAGCCGTGAACCCGGGACGTGGCTGTTGAGGGCCCAGCCCGTGCCCGCCCACCGCTCGGCCTGGGCGCCCCGCGCCGCACGCACCCGCGAGGCCACGACGGCGCTCGGCTCCCCCGCCTCACCGGCCAGCCACGAGCGGGTCACCGCCGGCACGAGCACCTGCAGGTCGACCCTGTCGAGCAGGGGACCGGAGAGCTTGCCGAGGTAGGCGCGCTTGGCCAACGGGCTGCAGTGGCACTCCGCGCCCTTGCCGAAGCCCTGGCCGCACGGGCAGGGGTTGGCGGCCATCACCAGCTGGAACCGCGCCGGGAAGCGCACCGCAGCCCTCGCCCGCGCGACGACCACCTCCCCGGACTCCAGCGGCTGGCGCAGGGCCTGCAGGGCACCGATCCGGAACTCCGGTGCCTCGTCCAGGAAGAGCACTCCGTGGTGGGCCTGCGAGATCGCCCCCGGACGGACCAGGCTGCTGCCACCACCGATGATGGCCGCCTGCGAGGCACTGTGGTGCGGCGCGATGAAGGGTGGCACCCCCTCGGTCTCGAGGTTGTCGGTCCTGACGCCGAGCAGCGAGCGCACCGCGAGCACGTCGATCGACTGGTCACGGCTCAGCCTGGGCAGGATGGACACCAACCGCTCGGCGAGCATCGTCTTCCCCGAGCCGGGTGGCCCCAGGAGGAACAGGTGGTGGCCACCTGCAGCAGCGAGCTCGAGTGCCTGCCGGGCCTCGGACTGACCGATCACGTCGGCCAGGTCGCGGGGTGGTGAGGACTCGGCCGGCGCGGCCCGCAGGGAGCGGGGCCTGCCGACGGCCAGCTCGTCGCCGGCCGACCCGTAGGCCGTGACGAGGTCGGCGAGGTGGGGAACGGCGTGCACGCGCACGCCTGGCACCAGGGCTGCCTCCTCGGCGTTCGCGACGGGCACCATCACGTCTCGGCAGCCGGCGCGCGCAGCAGACAGGACTGCGGGCAGCACCCCCGGCACGGGACGGATGGCACCGTCGAGCCCGAGCTCGCCGAGGTGCACGACGTCGCGCACCCCTGGCCACTCGATGACGCCGACCGCAGCCAGCACCGCGACCGCGATGGGCAGGTCGAAGGCGGTGCCGCTCTTGAGGATCGAGGCCGGGGACAGGTTGACCGTGATGCGCTCCTGCTGCAGGGACCGACCGATGCCGGCCGATGCTGCCTTGACCCGGCTCGGGGCCTGCCCGCACGCCTTGTCCGGCAGCCCGCTGAGCATGAAGGCGGGCAGTCCGTTTGACAAGTGGGCCTCGACCTCGACCACGGCGCCTGCCAGGCCCTCCAGGGTCACCGAGCGGGTATGGCCGAGCGTCACGAGCCGACTCCCACCACGTGGCGCAGCACCGCGGGCCCGTGCGTGGGGCGCAGGATGGCGATGACGTCGATGCGCACCCGTGTGCAGTGCATGTCGTGCTCGCGCAGCCACGCCGCAGTGAGCCGGCGCAGCCTGGCGAGCTTGCGCCAGTCGACGGCCTCGACGGGGTCGCCGAACCGCACGCTGCGCCGGGTCTTGACCTCGCAGAACACCAGGCAGTCCCCGTCGCGCGCGACCAGGTCGACCTCACCGTGCGCGCAGCGCCAGTTGCGGTCGACCACCTGCACGCCGCGCTCGGCCAGGTACCGCGCCGCGAGCTGCTCGCCGTAAGTGCCCAACGCCCTGCGGTCGTCCGCGCTCACCGTGTCGGCCATGTCGCCTCACCTCCGGGCACCAGCCAACCCGCGGCGGAGACGACCAGGACAGCGCGAGCCGGCGCCCTGTTGACCGGGCGGTCCGGCGACCAGCGCCTGTGGATGCGACAGCGCGCAACGGCGCCCTAGAGGGCCTAGAAGCCGGAGTCCTTCGGGAGCTCGAGGTCGGCCTTGGCGAGCTCCTCGACGTTGACGTCCTTGAAGGTCACCACCCGCACCTGCTTGGCGAAGCGGGCCGGCCGGTAGATGTCCCACACCCACGCGTCCTGCATGGTGACGTCGAAGAAGACCTCGCCCCCGTCGGAGCGCACCTTGACGTCGACGGAGTTGCACAGGTAGAAGCGTCGCTCCGTCTCGACGACGTGGGTGAACAGCCCGACCACGTCGCGGTACTCGCGGTAGAGCTGCAGCTCCATCTCGCTCTCGTACTTCTCGAGGTCCTCTGAGCTCATCGCGCGATCATCTCCACTTGTTCCAGGACGGGCGCCGCCTGCAGTGCGGCTGCCGCCGCCTCCGCCTTCGCCATGGGCTGCCCCACCGGCTCGGCCACCACGCCCACCTGCACGCCATCATCCTCCAGGCACGCCAGGTGCCACGAGCGCCGGTGCAGCTCGCTCGGGCCGTAGGCCCGCAACGCGTCGAGGTGAGCCGGGGCGGCATACCCCTTGTTCTCCTCCCAGCGGTATGCCGGGTGGTCGGGGGCGGCGGCGGTGACCAGGGCGTCACGCTCCACCTTCGCGAGCACCGACGCGGCGGCGACCGAGGAGCACTTCAGGTCCGCCTTGACCATCGTGGTGACCGGCGGGGTCGCCGGCGCGTCGCCGGCGAAGGCGAACAGCCCCACCTGCTCGGGTGCGGTGAGCCAGTCGTGGTTGCCGTCGAGGATGACCAGGTCGGGGACGACACCCACCGCGGCCAGCGCGCGGCAGCCGGCCAGCCGCAGTGCAGCCATGATCCCGACCTCGTCGATCTCCGCGGGCGAGCTGTGCCCCACGGCATACGCAAGCGCCCAACGGCGGATACGCGGCACCATAGCGACGCGGGCAGCGGGGGTGAGCAGCTTGGAGTCCTTCACGCCCGGCGGCGCCGAGCGGCAGGTCTCGTCGATGAGCACCACGCCCACGCTCACCGGGCCCGCGAGGGCGCCACGGCCGACCTCGTCCATGCCGGCCAGCACGCGGTGCCCCTCACGCTGGAGGGCGCGTTCGACCCGCAGGTTGGGCTTGCGGCTGCGCGAGGTGGCGGGCATTGCCTCAGTCTCCCCCACCCGAGGGCGGGCCGGCGGGAAGGGGTGCACCGCCCCGGTCCCCCGCGGGCGACGGGTTGGGCACCTTGGCGAAGGTCTCGGTGGGCGTCGACAGCCAGTCCAGGTGCTCCAGCGGCCACACGATCGCCACCGCACGGCCGACGATGAGCCGCTCGTCGACAGAGCCCTGGGTGCCGTTGTTCTCGGGCGCGTCGTGGAAGCGGGAGTCCGAGGAGTCGGAGCGGTGGTCGCCCATCACCCAGATGTGCCCGCGTGGCACGGTGATGTCGAACCGCGACTCGCTCGCGGCGTCGCCGGGCATGAGGTACGGCTCCTTGACGGGGACGCCGTTGACCGTGAGCCGCCCACCCTCGTCACAGCACGCGACGTGGTCACCGGGCAGGCCTATGACGCGCTTGATCAGGTGGTTCTCCGAGTTGTCCGGCAGCAGCCCGACAAACATCATCGCGTCGCGCAGCACCGTGACGACCGAGCCGTGCGGCGCCTGCACCACCGGCTCCAGCCAGTCGCCCGGGTCGGCGAACACGACGATGTCGCCGCGCCTCAGGTCGATCGGGCCGGGTGTCAGCTTGCTGACGATGACCCGGTCGTCGATCCGCAGCGTGTTCTCCATGGACCCGGACGGGATGTAGAAGGCCTGCAGGAGCCAGGTCTTGACGACGAACGACAGGACCAGCGCCATGCCGACGACGATGGCGAGCTCCTTGACCGCTGCGCCGAGCACGCCGAGCGCCCCGACGGGTGCCTTGGAGGCGCCGTGGTTGCCCCCGCCCGGCTCCTGGTCGTCGCGCCACTGCTCGTCGCGCCACTGGTCCTCGTGAAGTGGAGCCGTGTGGTGTGGGGTGTTGTCCGCCGCGGCGGCATCCGCCGCGGCG
>JAICSZ010000130.1 GCA_025936615.1 Pedococcus sp.
AGATCGAGTAGAACGGCACGCCGGCCTCACCCGCGACCGCGCGGGCGAGCAGGGTCTTTCCGGTGCCGGGCGGGCCGTAGAGGAGCACGCCCTTGGGGATCTTGGCGCCCACCGCGAGGAACTTCGCCGGCTCGGCGAGGAACTCCTTGATCTCGTGGAGCTCCTCGACGGCCTCGTCCACGCCGGCCACGTCGGAGAAGGTGACCTTGGGGGTGTCCTTGGTGGCGAGCTTCGCCTTGGACTTGCCGAACTGCATGACCCGCGAGCCGCCGCCCTGCATCTGGTTCATGAGGAACCAGAACAGGCCCAGCAGGATGATGATGGGGAGCAGCGAGCCGAGCAGCGCGAGGATCGGGTTGGTGTCCTTGACCTGCTGGTCCACCCCTCCGGGGGGCGCGTTGTCGTCGAGCAGCTTGATGATCCCCGGACCAGCCGCGTCGACGTACTGGGTGCGGACCTTGGTGGCGTCCTTGATGTTCTTGCCGTCGGAGTAGCTGACGCCCTTCTTGAGGTCGAGGTCGACCACCTCGTTGTTGGTGACGACGGCACGCTCGACCTTGTCCTGGGAGATCAGCTGCTGGGCTGCCGAGGTGTCGATCCGGGTGTAGCCGCCCGCGTCGCTGAACGAGAACACCATCAGGGTGATCGCGATGACGGCCACGACCCAGAACAACGGGGCCCTCAGGATGCGCTTGAAGTCCATGTGTGTAGCGGGGCTGGCCGCCCCGTGCCTCCTGCTCGGTGAACGTGCGTCGCGCCCACTCCCGGACGCTCCGATGCAACGACGGTACTACGGCGCGAGGGGCGCCGTTCCTGCTGCTCAACGACCCGGTGCGCGGTGGTGTTCCGCCCGCGCTCCTCAGGCGTAGACGTGCGGGGCGAGCGTGCCGACCTCGCGCAGGTTGCGGTACTGCTCGGCGTAGTCGAGGCCGTAGCCCACGACGAACTCGTTGGGGATGTCGAAGCCGACCCAGCGAACGTCGATCTCGACCTTGGCCGCGTCGGGCTTGCGCAGCAGCGTGCAGATCTCGACGGACGCCGGCGAGCGTGACAGCAGGTTGGACTTGATCCACGACAGGGTCAGCCCCGAGTCGACGATGTCCTCGACGATGAGCACGTGCTTGCCGGTGATGTCGGTGTCGAGGTCCTTCAGGATCCGCACGACGCCGGAGGACTTGGTGCCGGAGCCGTAGGACGAGACCGCCATCCAGTCGACCGGGGCGGTGCCGGGCAGGGCGCGCGACAGGTCGGCCATCACCATGACGGCGCCCTTGAGGACCCCCACCAGCAGCAGGTCCTTGCCTTCGTACTCCGCCCAGATCTCCGTGGCGAGCTCGTCGAGCCGTTCGAGGATCTCCTTCTCGGTGATGAGCACCTTCTCCAGGTCGGCTCCCATGTGGGCAGCGTCCACGGCTCTACTCCTGATCGGCTGGTTCGGGGGTTCGGTCCCATTCAACTGCAGCGGCGGGGGTGATGGACACCCGGCCGCCGGAACGGGCGACCCGCAGGTCCCCGGGCGCGTGGACCGGCCCCTGCCCGTGCCAGCGGGTGAGCAGCGCGTCGCAGGCGTCGGTATGCCGCGTGGTCACCTGCCCAGCCGGCGCACCGGCCGCGACGAGCAGCCTTCGCCAGACCCGGGTGCGCACCGCCCGGGGCAGCCTCGCCATCTCTGCCGGGTCGACGTGGACGCGCGGGGGACCCTCGGCGGTTCCGCATCGATCCGGCGAGATGAGGGCGGGGACCACCGCGTCCGCCTCCGCGTCGAGGCGGTCGGCGTCCTCGCGCAGCTGGTCGGCCGAGCGGGCGAGCGCGGCGGCGACACCGGGCCCGAGGTCGCGCTCGAGGTCGACGAGGGCACGCCTCGCCCGGACCCGGGTGTAGGCGGGGTCGGCGTTCATCGGGTCGTCCCACCAGGTGAGCCCCTCCGCCCGGCAGGCGGCCCTCGTCTGCTCCCGGCTGACCCCCAGGAGGGGACGGCGGAAGCGGTCGCGGGCACGCGGCATACCGGCCAGTGAGCGCGCCCCGGCGCCCCGGGTCAGGCCGAGGAGCACCTGCTCCGCCTGGTCGTCGAGGGTGTGGCCCAGCAGCACCAGGCGGGCGCCGTGACGCTCGGCGGCTGCGTCGAGCGCGGCGTAGCGAACCGCACGGGCAGCGGCCTCGAGCCCCTCGGAGGTGGACGGTACCTCGACCGGGACCACCTCTACGGGGTCGAGCCGCAGGCTGCGCGCCACCGAGGCAGCCCGCTCGGCCACCTCGCCGGAGCCCTCCTGCAGCCCGTGGTCCACGACGACGGCACCCGCCCGGAGAGCCACCTTGGGCGCCTCGAACGCGACGGCTGCGGCCAGCGCGAGGGAGTCGGCGCCGCCGCTGCAGGCGACGAGCACCAGGTCGCCGGGCCCGCACTCGGTGAGGCACTCCCGGACGGCGAGCCGCACGGCGGCCGTGGCGGGGTGCGGCCCGCTCACCGAGCCCTCAGCCGTGCACGCGGGCGACCCACGAGGCCGGCTTCTCGATCTCGGCGGGCAGGGGCAGGTTCTCGGGCGAGTCCCAGACGCGGTTGAAGCCGTCGACGCCGACCTTGTCGGTGACCTCGCGGACGAAGACGGCCCCGTCGCGGTACTGGCGCATCTTGGCCTCGAGGCCGAGCAGGCGGCGCAGCATCCGGTCGAAGGCACCGACGCCCTTGCGCCGCCGGTTGAACCTCTCGCGGATCTGGGCGACCGACGGGATCACCTGGGGCCCGACCTCGTCCATGACGACGTCGGCGTGGCCCTCGAGCAGCGACATGACCGCCGTGACCTTGGCCAGCTCGGCCCGCTGCTCCGGGGTGGTGATCAGGTCGGTGAGGCCGGCCCCGCCGGAGCGGAACGCGTCGGGGAGCTGGTGGCTCAGGCGCGACAGGGTCTCCTGGAGCGACTCTGGGTCGGGGACCAGGTCGGTGGCGAGCGTCCGCACCCGGTCGACCATGTGGTCGCGCAGCCACGGAACCGCGGTGAACTGCACGCGGTGGGTCTCCTCGTGCATGCACACCCACAGCCGGAAGTCCGTGGGGTCGACGCCGAGCTCGCGCTCGACCTGCACGAGGTTGGGCGCCACCAGCATCAGCCTGGGGGTGCCACCGGGAGCCAGGTCGTACTGGCCGAGCACCTTGCCGGCCATGAAGGCGAGCAGGGCACCCGCCTCGCCACCGGTGACCTTGCCGCCGATGGCCTTGATGGTGGGGTTGGGCTCGGACTTCTGCTTGCTGACGAGCTTGCCGACCACCGGGTCCATCAGCGCCGCCATCGAGTCGGCGTTGAGCGCGATCCAGGTGGGCCGGTCGACCACGACGGGTGCAGGGGCGTCGCCCGGTGCATGCAGCCGTGCCGTCTCGGCGACGGGCGACTGCGCGCGGGCTGCGGCGGACCGGACCTCGGCCACGACCATGGCCGCCTCCGAGGCGGTGACGCTCGGACCGGGCGCGACCAGCCGCGCCCCGGCCGACTTGGCGAACTCCCAGTCGACGTAGCGGGCGCTGGACTTGGTGGTCTCGGGCACGGTCATCCCCCCACGGTAGGTCACCGGCAACCGCAGGTCGCGAGCGTGGCAACGAAGCGGTCCAACGCGGCCCGGGCGGCGAGGGTTCCAGCTCCGGGCGGCAGCGCGGTGGCGAGCACGACGTAGCTCAGCACCCTGCCGTCGGCGTCGATGACGGTGCCGGCCATCGCGCTCGAGCCGGTCAGGGTGCCCGTCTTGGCCCGCGCCAGACCCGCGACGGCGTGCGTGCCCTTGGCGTCGAACCGGTCGTGCAGGGTGCCGCTGAGCCCGGCCACCGGGAGCTCGGCAACGACCGCCTGCATGGCCGGGACGGTCCCGTCCGTCCCCAGCTGGAGGACGTCGGAGAGCACACGCGGGGGGATCGACTGCCCGGACGTCAGCCCGCTGGTGTCCTTGATGGTGGCACCGGTCAGGTCGACTCCCAGCTCGGCGACCTTCTCCTTCACGAACGACACGGCGGCGGCGAAGGTGGGCTGCCCACCGGCCTTGACGGTGGCCTGCCGGGCGAGGCCCTCGGTCAGGGCGTTGTCGCTGTCGTCGAGGGCGAGGGTGAGCACGTCGCCGATGGGGGCCGACTCGACGGTGCCGAGCACCTGGGAGTCCTTCGGTGCCGGGGTGAGCCACGTGCTCTCGGGCGCGAGACGCACGGTGATGCCGAGCGCCTTGAGGGAGGAGGCGAGGGCGTTCGCCGTCGCGGCCTCGGGATCCCTGGGGGCGGGCTTGAAGGGCACCGCGCGCTGGCCGGCGAGCCCGAGCATGGAGACGCCACCGGTGTAGCCGGCACGCACGTCCGCGTCGCTCCAGCCCGGCGCCCAGCGCTCGCCGTGGCAGTAGGTGGTGTCGAGCCGCAGCGTGACGGCGGTCGTGCCGCCGCTCTGGAGTGCGGTCGCGACCTGGCTGGCGAGGTCGGCGATCCCGGCGCGCCCCTCGACCGCCGCGGGGTTGCCCTTGCCCTTGGCGAGCAGGGTGTCACCGCCCGCGACGAGCACGATCTCGTCTGGTGCTGCTCCCTGCACGACCGTCGTCGGCAGCCGCGCGTTCACGTCGAGGGTCGTGGCGACGGCGACGGCGGTGAGCAGCTTGCCGGTGGAGGCGGCCGTGCGCGGGGTGTCCGCGGCCCGGTCGAACAGGTGCTCGCCGGTGAAGGCGTCCCGGACCACCACGCCCGGGTGAGGGCCCAGCGCGGGGTCGGTCACGGCGTGCCGGAGGGTGCTCGAGAGCTTGGCGGGATCGGGGATCGGTGCGTTGGGCGAGGCAGCCTGGAGCGGCCGCGCCTCCCGGTCCACCTCTGGCACGGCCACGACTGAGCCGGTCGCGCCGCTCGTGGGCGTCGCCGCCGGTGTCGGGGTCGGCGCAGCCCGCGTCCGGGTGAGGATGCCGGGTGCGAGGTCGAGGACGTCGAGGGTGGCGTAGCCAAGCAGGAGCACCAGGACCGCGGCGCAGGCGGCCAGCAACCGACGCACGCGACCCCCTCAGGACTGGACTTGCGCCATGCGGAACACTTGTCGACGAGCCTAGGTCATGGGCCTGCGCACAACGGAAGGGGCAACGTCGTGGAGTTCGACGTGACGATCGAGATCCCACAGGGGGCGCGGAACAAGTACGAGGTCGACCACGCGACGGGCCGGATCCGGCTTGACCGGCTCCTGTTCACCTCGACCCGCTACCCCGCCGACTACGGCTACGTCGAGGACAGCCTCGGCGAGGACGGTGACCCGCTCGACGCGCTCGTCCTGCTGGAGGAGCCCACCTGGCCGGGGTGCCTCGTCCGCGCCCGGCCGATCGGCATGTTCCACATGCGCGACGAGGCGGGCGGTGACGACAAGATCCTGTGCGTCCCGGCCGGCGACCCACGCCAGGCCCACATCACCGAGCTGGAGCACATCAACGAGTTCGACCGGCTGGAGATCCAGCACTTCTTCGAGACCTACAAGGACCTCGAGCCCGGCAAGTCCGTCGAGGGTGCCCACTGGGCCGGCCGCGCCGACGCCGAGCAGTGCGTGCACGAGGCGCTCGATCGCGCGACGCAGCACGATTTCTCGACCACACGCTGGACCCTGCCCGCGCACGTGACGGAGGCGACGGCCAAGCCACCCACCACCTGAGGCCGCACGACCGCGCGGGCGTCTTCCTCGACCGCCCGCGCGGTCGGGGTCAGGGCCGCCCGCCGTAGGGCAGCAGGTCGGACCGGTAGATCGAGGCGTAGCGGACCACGGCACCGGTGTGCGGTGCCTCGATCATCTGGCCGTCGCCGACGTAGAGGCCCACGTGGTGGCTCGACGGGCCGCTGTAGCCGAAGAACACCAGGTCGCCCGGGCGCAGGTCGCTGATGGCGACCCTCGAGGTCTCCGACCACTGCGCACCCGTGTAGTGCGAGAGGTAGACCCCTGCCTGTCGCCACGCCATCAACGTCAGGCCGGAGCAGTCGAAGGAGCCGGGTCCGGAGGCTCCCCAGCCGTACGGCTTGCCGAGCTGGGCCTGGGCGTAGGCGATGACGGCCGACACGCCGCCGCGCGACGGTGGGGGCGGTGGGGGCGGGTCGCTGGGCTTCGGCGAGGGCGGGTCGGTCCTGCCCTTGGCGGCCTCGGCTGCGGCCTTCTCCGCGGCTTCCGCGGCGGCCCTCTGCCGAGCCGCCTCGGCGGCCGCGCGCCTGGCGGCGGCTTCGGCGGCACGCTTGGCGGCCGCGTCATGGGCAGCCTTCGCCCGAGCGGCTGCGAGGCGGGCCTGCCGGGCCGCCTCGGCGGCTGCGGCGCGGGCCGCGGCGGCTGCCGCGAGGCCGTCCTGGCGCTGCTTCTCGAGGTCGACGGAGGTCTTGCGCAGGCTCGCCAGCTGGGTGGCCAGGTGGTCCTGCTGGGTCTGGATCTGGGTCGCCGCGGCCTGGGCCGCCTCCGCCTTGGCCTTGGCGGTGTCGCGGGCGGCCTCGGCGGCCTTGGCCGCGGCAGCCTGCTGCTCCTCGGCCAGGGCCGCCTGCCGGCGCATGGTGTCGGCCACCACGGAGGTGGCGGCGGCCTGCTGCAGGGTCCGGGCCCGGGCGTCACCGACGGCCTCGAGGGCAGCGGCCCGGTCCAT
>JAICSZ010000072.1 GCA_025936615.1 Pedococcus sp.
CGCCGGCCGACCGGTCACCTCGAGCGCGATCTCGGGCAAGGCGCCCGCCGACATCCAGAGCGCATACAAGGTCGCTGGTCTGTCCTCGGGCGGTCGCACCGTCGCGATCGTGGATGCCTACGGCTACCCCAACGCCGAGCATGACCTCGGCGTCTACCGCGCCCAGTGGGGCCTGCCGGCCTGCACGGTGGCCAACGGCTGCCTGCGGATCATCAACCAGAGCGGCGGGAGCTCCCTGCCACGCTTCAACGCGGGCTGGGCCGGGGAGCAGGCGCTGGACCTCGACGCCGTCTCGGCGACGTGCCCCGACTGCAAGATCGTCCTCGTCCAGGCCTCGAGTGCATCCCTGACCAACCTTGGCACCGCCGTCAACACGGCGGCCCGCCAGCCGGGCGTGGTGGCGATCTCGAACAGCTACGGTGGCGGGGACCTGGCCGACTCCAGCTACGGCAGCTACTACAACCACTCCGGCATCGCTGTGACCGCCTCGACGGGCGACAACGGCTACCAGGGCGGCTCCTTCCCCGCCTCCTCGCACTACGTCACCGCAGTGGGTGGGACCTCCCTGGTCAAGGACTCCAGTGCCCGCGGCTGGCACGAGTCGGCTTGGAGCGGCGCCGGTTCCGGCTGCACGACCCTCAACGCGGCTCCCAGCGGACAGACGTCGGCCATGACCGCCTGCTCAGGTCGCGCCATCGCTGACGTCTCGGCCGTGGCCGACCCGGCAACGGGTCTGGCCACCTACGCCCCGACGACCAAGTCGAGCTCGTCGTGGGCGCAGTACGGCGGCACCAGCCTGTCGTCGCCGATCGTGGCAGCCGTGTACGCGTTGTCGGGGAACACCGGCGGCTACGCCAACACCCTGCCGTACGCCCACACCTCCGGCCTCTTCGACGTCACGGGCGGCAGCAACGGCTCCTGCGCCAGCTGGTGCTCGGCGAAGACCGGCTGGGACGGTCCGACCGGTCTCGGCACCCCGAACGGCACGTCGGCCTTCTGATCAGGCCTGCGGCGCCCGACAGCCGCGTTGGTCCTGTCGAGCCGCGCTGTCACCACAGCGCGGCTCGGCGGGCACCGCGCGGCCGGTGTGCGCACGGGCAGCGCGGGTCTCGCGAGGGCGGGCCGAGGTCGCCCGGCGGGACGCCGGGAGGGTCAGTGGGGGAAGGACGTCTGCGCCGGGCGCTCGAGGTCCTCGCGGTAGGTCCGGATCAGCTCGAGGTTGCGGTCGCGCAGGTGGTCGAAGCCCTGCCCGATGTTGGAGCCCGGGGTCAGCGAGGCGAGCGCCGTCTCGGGGTCGAGCCGTGCCGAGACCCAGCCCTCGTGCGAGGCCGCCTTGGCGACGATGTGGCCGACCGGCGTCACGATGTGTGAGTTGCCGAAGTAGAGCCAGCCCGCGGCGTCCGCACCGGTGGCGTTCGCTCCCACGACGAACACGTGGTTGTCGTAGGCCCGCGCCCGCGACGTGAGCTCCCAGATGTCGGCCGAGCGCAGCAGTGCCGACGGCCGGCAGATGACCTCGGCGCCCTGCACCGCCTGGATGCGGGCCAGCTCGGGGTAGTCGCCGTCGAAGCAGATGATCATGCCGATCTTGCCGAGCTCGGTGTCGACGACCGCCACCTCGTTGCCCGGTGTCACCCACCCGCCACCGTCGACGTGCTCGGTGCAGAACGGGTGGCTCTTGCGGTAGAGGCCGACCACCTCACCCGACGGGTCGACGAGCACCGACGCGTTGTAGACGACGCCGCGCTCGGGACCGCGCTCATACGTGCCCAGCACCACGTGCACGCCGAGGTCGCGGGCCACCTGCTGCACCGGCTCGGTCACGGCTCCGGGCACCTCCGAGACCAGGTCCCACAGCTCCTCCACCGTGCAGTCGGGCGTGAACCCGGTGGTCGCCGTCTCGGGCAGCACCACCAGCTCGGCACGGGTCGCGTCGACGCAGCGCCGGGTGAAGTCGACGCACTTGTCGAGGTTCTTGCGCACCGTCTCGGGCGACAACGGGCCCGGGACCGGCGCGACCTGCACGGCCGCTGCAGTGAACGCCCTCATCGTCTCCGCCTCCCGATCAGCGCACCCAGCGCGACCCCCGCGAGGGCGACGAGGCCACCGACGGCCACGCCGAGCGCGAACTCCCGGCCGGGCGCGACAGGCGCCCCGCCACCACCAGCGTACGTCGCCACCGCCTCCGCACCCGGCACACCCGGTGCCACGACGGACGGCACGCGGGGAGTGGGGCCGGCCAGCACCGGCCCGGCGCGGCGCACTCCCGCGATGTCCGCGTCAACGGCTGCGAAGAACGCGCCCGCCATCTTCTTCGACACGCCAGTCAGCATCCGCTGCCCGACGCCGCCGATCGGACCCCCGACGACGGCGTCCGCGTCGTAGCTCAGCTCGGTCCCCTCGCCAGCGGGCACCAGCCGCACCCGCACGTCGGTGCTCACCGTGCCGGGCACGCCGGCCCCCCACGCGTGCAGCACGAAGCTGTCGGGGTGCTGCTGGTCGCTCAGCGCCACCTCGCCGTCGTAGCGACCCCTGATCGCCGCGACGCCCGCGCTCAGGGTGAGCCGGTACCGGTCCTCGCCGACCGCCTCGAGCGACTCGCACCCGGGCAGCGTGCGTGTCAGCACGTCGGGGTCGTGGAACGCCTCCCAGACCTGCTGCGGGGTCGCCTTGAGCGTGGCGGTGCCGGTGACCTTCACGGTGCCTCCTGGGAGTTCGGGTATGCCGCGTGGGGGGCGAGCGAGGGCAGCTCATCGTGGGCGTGCTGCCGGCGCAGGTCCCACAGCTCGCCCGGCGAGATCGGCATCGAGGTGATCGGGAAGCCCTCGGCGTCCTCGATGGCGGATGCGATGACGGCCGACACGGGGATGCACCCGGCCTCACCGGCGCCCTTGACGCCCAACGGGTTCAGCGGCGATGGGGTCTCGAGGTGGTCGGTCTCGATGTGGGGGATCTCCGAGGCGTAGGGCATGAGGAAGTCCATGAACGAGGCGTTGAGCAGCTGCCCCGACTCGTCGTAGACCATCCGCTCGTAGAGCGCGCCGCCCACGCCCTGCGCCACGCCGCCGTGGACCTGGCCCTCGACGATCATCGGGTTGATCATCGGCCCGCAGTCGTGGACCACGCAGTAGCGCAGGATCCGGATGTCGGCCGTCACCGGGTCGGTCTCGACGACCGCCGCGTGCATGCCGTTGGCGAAGGTCGCCTGGGTGGGGGAGTAGAAGTCCCGACCCTCGAGGCCCGGCTCGTCGTCGTCCGCCACGGGCGGCTTGTCCGGGTCGTTCGTCCCCGCGAACTGGGTGGCGGCGTTGGCCGCCTCATCGAAGGCGTAGCGCAACGGGTTGGACATCACCGAGACCGTGCCGAGCGCCATGTGCGTGTCGGGTGCGCCCTTGACCCGGACGTCACCGTCGACGATCTCGAGGTCCTCCGCCGAGACCTCGAGGGCGTCGGCGGCGATGCGCAGCGCCTTGGCGCGCACCTGCCGGGCGGCCAGGGCGACGGCGTTGCCGCTCATCACGGCGGTGCGCGAGGCGAACGTGCCCACGGCGTAGGGCATCCGGCGGGTGTCGCCGGTGGTGACGAACACGTCGTCGACGGGCACCCCCAGCTCGTGGGCCACCACCTGGGCGAGCATCGTCTGGTGGCCCTGCCCCTGGGAGGTCAGCCCGGTGGCGACGTTGACCCGGCCGCTGGTCTCGACCTGGATGTGGCCACCCTCGTAGGGGCCGACCCCGGTGCCCTCGACGTAGCAGCCGATGCCCAGGCCAACCCGCCGACCCTGCGCCTGGGCTTCCTTGCGGTAGGCCGCGAAGTCGTCCCAGCCGACCAGCGCCTTGAGCTTCGCGAGCGTGGCAGGGAAGTCGCCGGAGTCGTACTTCAGCGGGCGCCCGTCCTGGAAGAGCAGCCCCTGGTCGTAGGGCATCTCCTCGGGCAGGATGAAGTTGCGCGACCGCACCTCGGCGCGGTCGATGCCGAGCCGGTCGGCGATCGCGTCCATGGTGCGCTCCATCGCGAAGCAGCCCTGCGGGCGGCCGGCGCCGCGGTACGGCGTGACGATCACCGTGTTGGTGTAGAGCGACCAGAACTCGCAGCGGTACGCGCCCGGCTTGTACGGCCCGAGCAGCTGGGTGGAGGTGATGATCGGGACGATGATGCCGTAGGGGGTGTAGGCGCCGTTGTCGTGCCAGAGCTTCACGTCCAGACCGCGCAGCCGGCCGTCGTCGTCGAACCCGACCCGGATCTTCAGCAGCTGACCGCGCTCGTGGGCGGAGGAGATGAAGTGCTCCCGCCGGTCCTCGGTCCACTTCACGGGCTGGCCGAGGTTCTTGGCGGCGAACGGGACGAGGACCTCCTCCGGCCAGGGGTGGTTGATCTTCACCCCGAACCCACCGCCGACGTCCGGCGCGATGCACTCGACCTTGGCCAGCGGGAGGTCGAGCTTGGCCGCGACTGCGGCGCGCACCCCGGTCGAGGTCTGGGTGGAGGAGAAGATCCGCAGCTCCTCGGTCTCCTCGTCCCAGCGCGCGTAGACACCCTTGCCCTCCAACGGCATCGACGCGCTGCGCTCGATGGCGAGGTCGAGGTCGAGGGTGTGCGGCGCAGCGGCCAGGGCGGCGTCGACGTCGCCCACCTCCTGCAGCAGGTGGGCCGCCACGTTGCCCGGCACGTCCGGGTGCACCAGGCCCGGCCCGTCGCGTGCACCGGCCACCCCCACGACCGGAGCGAGCTGCTCGTACTCCACCCGGATCCGCTGGCAGGCGTCCTCGGCGAGGTAGCGGTCGCGGGCGACCACCATCACCACGGCCTCGCCGACGTAGTTGACCTCGTCACGGGCCAGCGCGTGCTGGGTGCGGCCGTGGGTCAGCGCCGGGTGGGGGATCAGCAGGGGAAGGGGCTCGCCGACCCGTCCGGGCAGGTCCTCGTGCGTGTAGATGGCCACGACACCGTCCACCTCGAGCGCGTCGTCGACGTCGATGTCCACGACCCGGGCATGGGCGTGCGGGCTGCGCACGAACGCCGCCTCCAGCGCCCCCTGGCCGAGGTCGTCCAGGAACCGGCCACCGCCGGTCACCAGGCGCGGGTCCTCCCGACGGCGGATCGGCTCGCCGAGTGCCTTGGTCGTCACTGCTCGCCCCCGGCTCGACCGGCGCCCTGGGCCTGGATCTCGGCAGCCCGCAGCACCGACTTCACGATGTTCTGGTAGCCGGTGCAGCGGCACAGGTTGCCCGAGATCGCCTCGCGCGCCTCGTCCTCCGTGGGGTCGGGGTTCTCCGCGATGAAGGCGGTGACCGCGGTGAGGAACCCCGGCGTGCAGAACCCGCACTGCAGGCCGTGGCACTCGGTGAAGGCCTGCTGGGCAGGGCTCATGGCCTCCAGCGACCCGAGGCCCTCGACCGTCGTCACGGCGTGGTGCTGCGCAGTCACGGCGAAGACGAGGCACGAGCGAGCTGGCTGGCCGTCGAGCAGCACGGTGCACGCGCCGCACACGCCGTGCTCGCACCCGACGTGGGTGCCGGTGAGCCCCGCGTCGTGGCGCAGGAAGTCGGACAGCAGCCGCCGGGCCGGCACCTGCGCCTGCCGCGGCACGCCGTTGACGGTGACCCGCACGTCGAGCAGCTCCTCTGCCGCCACGTCATCGACGTCGCTCACGCCCCACCTCCCGGAGCTGATCCATGCAAATCATGAGTGAGCGCCCCCTTCGCCGGCGCTGACTCATGATTTGCATGAGCTGGCTCCGCTCCGCCGGACATCGCGTTTCCGGCAGCCTGCGCCAGCGCCCGGCGGGCCAGCTCGGCCGCGAGGACCGCGCGGTACTCGGCCGTGGCGTGGATGTCGGACACCGGGTCCGAGTGCTCGTGGACCGCGTCGCCGACGGCCGCCCAGTCGACCGACGAGGGCTCCTGGCCCTCGAACCGGTCGGTGAGGTCGAGCACCTCGGGCACGTCCGTGACCGACACCAGCGACAAACGGGCGGAGCGCACCACCCCGTCGGCGACGGTGACCGCAGCGGCGGCCCCGGCCAGGGCGTAGTCGCCGTGCCGGCGAGAGCGTTCGAGGAACGCCGTGCCGGTTCCCCCCGCGAACCTCCGGAAGCGCACTGCCACGGCCAGCTCGTCCGGCGCGATGGCGGTCTCGAGCGGCCCCTGGAAGAAGTCCGCAGCCGCCACGTCGCGAGCGCCGCGCCCACCGACCACCTCCACCAGGCCTCCCGTGAGCACGAGGACCGCGGGCAGCTCGGCCGACGGGTCCGCGTGGGCGAGCGACCCCACCACGGTGCCACGGTTGCGGATGACGGGATGCGCCACGAAGGTGAGCGCCTGCCGCAGCAGCGGCAGGGCGGCATACGCCTCGTCGTGGTGCTCCACGGACGCCTGGCGGACCAACGCGCCAACCCGCACCTCCGTGTCGGTCACGGTGACCGCGTCGAGCCCGTCCACCTGGTTGACATCCACCAGGTGGGCGGGCGACGCGAGCCGCATGTTGAGGATGGGCACGAGGCTCTGCCCACCCGCCAGCACCTTGCCGTCGTGGCCCACCTCGCCCAGCACCGCGACGGCCTCGTCGACCGTGCGCGGAGCGTGGTACTCGAACGGGGCGGGCTTCACGTCAGCGTGGGCGGGGCTGGTCGTCCTGGTACAGGTCGTCGACCCCGTCACCGTCGCCGTAGGTGTCGCCCTGCCCGACGGTGATCAGCGCGCCGTCGGCCCGGGCCTTGAGCTCGGCGGGCGCGAGCGCGCGAGCCAGGTGGTAAGCGGCGACGGCGACGATGGTGCCCAGGGCGATACCGCTGAGGATGAAGTTGTCGGTGAACTTCAGCGACACGTTGCCGATGCCGATGACGATGCCGGCCGCGACCGGCACGAGGTTGATCGGGTTGCCGAAGTCGACGCCGTTCTCCTTCCAGATCTTGGCGCCGAGCAGGCCGATCATGCCGTAGAGGATCACCGTGATCCCGCCGAGCACACCGCCCGGGGTCGAGGCCACCAGGGCACCGAACTTGGGCGACAGGCCGAACAGGATCGCCACGATCGCGGCGACGTAGTAGGCGGCGGTGGAGTAGACGCGGGTGGCCGCCATGACGCCGATGTTCTCGGCGTAGGTGGTGGTCGGGGACCCCCCGAAGGTCGAGGCGATGACCGTGCCCACGCCGTCGGCCGCGATGGCCCGGCCCATGACCGGGTTGAGGTCCTTCTTGGTCATCTCGGCGACCGCCTTGACGTGGCCGGTGTTCTCGGCGATCAGGGCGATCACGGCGGGCAGCACCACGAGGATCGCCGCCATGGAGAACGACGGCAGGTGCCAGCCGACGATCTCCTTGCCGCCGACCATGGTGGTGTGCGGCGGGAAGCCGATCCAGTCGGCGGCCTTGATCCCCTCGAAGTTGGTCCGGAAGTGAGTGGTGATCTTGCCGGCGCCCGCGTCGTAGGCGGTGATCTGCCCGAAGGCCTTGTCGAAGACCCACGAGAGCACGTACCCGAAGATCAGGGCGAGGAAGACGGCGATGCGGCCGATGAACCCCTTGAACGCCACCGCGCACACGATCGTGAACGTCATGACCAGCAACGCCACCCACTGGTCCTGCGGCCAGTAGATGTTGGCCACCACCGGCGCGAGGTTGAACCCGATGAGCATGACCACCGCACCGGTGACGACCGGCGGCAGCACCGTGTGCAGCACCCCCGAGCCGAGGAAGTGGATGAGCACGCCGACGATGGCCAGCACGATGCCGGCGATGAGGATCGCGCCGGTGACGGTTGCCGAGTCGCCGCCCTGCTGGGTGCGGATCGCCGCGACCGCACCCACGAACGACGCCGACGTGCCCAGGTAGCTCGGCACCTTGCCCTGGACGATCAGCAGGAAGCAGATCGTCGCGATTCCGCTCATCATGATGGCCAGCTGGGCGTTGAGGCCCATGACCAGGGGGAAGACGAAGGTCGCGCCGAACATGGCGACGACGTGCTGGGCGCCGAGGCCCACCGTCTTGCCCCACGACAGCCGCTCGTCGGGGGCGACGACGTCGTCGGGCCCCATCGTGCGACCGTCCCCGTGCAGCTTCCAGCCCAAGCCCAGTGACATGCGGATCTCCTCGTCCACTGTCGACCGACCGTGCCACCCCGTTGTGACCCGGCTCGATCCCAGTCAGGGATACCGGAAACCTAGCGGGGACAGTGGGAG
>JAICSZ010000330.1 GCA_025936615.1 Pedococcus sp.
ATGAAGGCGGAGGGCATCGAGTACGACGAGCGGATGAGGCTGCTGGAGGACGTCACCTGGCCGAAGCCGCTGGAGGAGCTGCTCGAGGCGACCTTCGAGATCTTCCGGCGCTCCCACCCTTGGGTGAGCGAGTCGGCGCTGTCACCGAAGTCGGTGGTGCGCGAGATGTACGAGCGGGCGATGACGTTCACCGAGTTCGTGTCGGCCTACCAGCTGGCCCGCTCCGAGGGGACGGTGCTGCGCTACCTCACCGACGCGTTCCGCACCCTGCGCCAGCTCGTTCCCGCGGCGCACCGCGACGAGCAGCTCGAGGAGCTTCTCGAGTGGCTCGGTGAGACGATCCGCCAGACCGACTCCTCGCTGCTCGACGAGTGGGAGGCCCTCACCGACCCGGACGCCCAGGAGCGGCTGGCCGACCTCGAGGGCCTGCACGCCCACGGCGGGATCCGACCCAGCAGACCGATCACGGCCAACGAGAAGGCATTTCGGGTCATGGTCCGCAACGCCATGTTCCGCCGGGTCGAGCTGGCCAGTCGCGACCGGTTCGAGGAGCTGGCTCGGCTCGAGGAGGCGAATGCCGCACTCCCCGAGCCCCCACGGCTCGCTGTCATGGACCAAGCCGCCTGGGACGAGGCCCTCGGCGCCTACTGGGGGGAGCACGAGGCAATCGGCACCGACGCAGCCGCGCGCGGTCCCTCGCTGCTGTCCGTGGAGGTAGCGACCGGGCCGGCGCCGGGATCGGCCGAACCCGACGGCGACCACCGCCTCTGGCTGCTGCGCCAGACGCTGGCCGACCCCGAGGACCACCACGACTGGGTCATCGAGGCGACTGCCGACCTCGACGCCTCGGACGAGGCCGGCGAGCCGGTCGTGCTGACGACGGCGCTACGCCGGCTCTGACCCGGCCGATCGGGTCGCGTCGGCGAAGCGTCGCAGGTAGAGCGGCCAGGCGTCGTCGGAGGTCATCGCCTGGGACAGGCCGTCCCAGCCGTCACCGTGCCGGTCGAGGTGTCGGTGCTCCAGGACGACCTTGGTCCGCCCCGAGCCCTCGGCGAGGAAGCGGACCTCGACCTCACTGGCCCGCTCGGGGTCCGTCTCGAGCTGCCAGCGCGGACTGATGTCCCAGCTGAACACGACGCGGTCAGGGGCGTCGAACGCGAGCACCCGCGCCCAGCGGCACTCGGAGCCGTCGATGCCCCGGTCGTAGATGTGGCCTCCGACGCGCGGCTCGAGCACGGTTGCCTCGATCGGCACCGCGAGCAGGTTGTGCTCCCTCGGCTTGATCTGGTCGAAGTTCTCGGTGAAGACGCGGAACGCGGTCTCGATCGGCACCTCGACGGTGACGTCGAAGGTGACGGAGGTGGGTGCTGTGGTAGTAGTCATGAGTCGGTCTCCTTGTCGTGCTGTTCGATCAGCTGGGCGAAGTTGGCCAGCGCGGCGCCCCAGAACCCCTCGAGCTCGGCGCGGAGCCCGGCCAGCCCGGCAGGGTCCACCTGGTAGATCCGACGCGTGCCCTGTGGCCTGTCCGTGACGATCCCGGCGTCCTTGAGGACCTTGAGGTGCTGCGAGACGGCTGGGCGGCTGATGGGCAGCACCCTGGCCAGCTCGGTGACGGAGCTCGGCGCAGCAGCCAGCAGCCGGACGATGCGGCGTCGCGACGGGTCGCCCATGGCGGTCCACGGATCCACTGCGTAAGTCGTCACGAACGGTAAGTTAACACTTACCCTTCTGTCGGTCAACCAGTGCTCGAACAGGGTGGGCTCGACACCTTCCGCACTGCGGCGGTCGAGCCCCCACACCGGTACACCTGGCCCGCGGGCTCGACCTCATGGCGCCGCTCGCCGGTTTCGAGCTCGAGGCGAGGTACGCAGACTGGGACAGCTCCCCGTTCACGGCCGTCTCCCGCTCCCCCGTGTCGGTCTACCGGCTCGGGTCCTGACCGCTCGCCGCACGCTGCTGCTCGAGGACGTGGCGCAGCGACGTCGCCGGGTGAGCGGTCAGCATCGGCACGGCGTCGTCGACCCGCTCCAGCTCGCCCTTCGCCACGGCCGTGTAGGTGGAGACCCACGCATCCACCTGCCAGTCGGGCGCGCCGTAGGAGGCGCGCGAGGCGTGCGCCTCCTCGAGCGTCTCCGGCACATACGTCGTGTGCCGCCCGGTCACCTCGGTGACCACCTGTGCCATCCGCCGGAAGGACAGCGCCTCCGGTCCGGTGAGGTCGTAGGTCTCGCCCACGTGCGTGTCGGGTTCGTCCAGGACCGCGACGATGACGTCCGCGATGTCGTCCTGCGCGACCACCGCCGCACGCCCGTCGCCGGCGGGTCCGCGTATCGCCCCGTCGACGACCATGAGCGGCAGGAAGTCGGCGTACAGGTTGTCGCGCAGCACCGTGGACGGCAGCCCGCTCGCGCGCAGATGCTCTTCCGTCGCCCAGTGGTCCCGGGCCAGGGTGAACGTCGCGTCCGGCGCGGCGCCGAAGAACGACGTGTAGACCAGGTGTTGCACGCCCGCGGACACGGCGGCGTCGATGAAGGCGGTGTGCTGGGCGACCCGGTCCGGGGTCTCGGCCGCGGAGACCATCAGGAGCGTGTCCACGCCCCCGAGGGCGCGACGCGCGCCGCTCGCGTCGGCGTAGTCGCAGGCCCGGACCTCGAAACCGGGCGCGCCGGCCACCTTGGAGGGGTTCCGCGCGAGCAGGACCGCGGAAGCCTGGCGGCCCGCAAACCGCGCCAGCACCTTGGCACCCAAGTGCCCAGTGACGCCCGTGAGGGCGACTGTGCCACGCGGCATACCCGCTCCTGTCGTCAGGCGGCGAAGTCTGCCAGCTCGCCGGCGAGGTCGGGGTGCACCCGGGCCTTGACCCGGGTGCCGTCGTGCAGGTGCTCGCTCGAGATGACCTCGGCCTCCTGGTGCAGGCGACTGACCAGGTCACCCCGGTCGTACGGCAGCAGCACGTCGACGTCGATCGTCGGCTTGGGGAGCTCCTCGGCGATGAGCGTCCGCAGCTCCTCGAGCCCCTCACCGGTCCGGGCGGACACGATGACCGAGTGCTTCTCCTGGCGACGGAGCCGGTCGAGCACCTCGGGATCCGCGGCGTCCGCCTTGTTGACGACGACGACCTCCCGCACATCGCCGGCGTCGACGTCGGCGAGCACCGCCCGAACCGCGCTGATCTGCCCCTCGGGGTCGGGGTGGGAGCCGTCGACCACGTGCAGCAGGAGGTCGGCGCCTCCGACCTCCTCCAAGGTGGACCGGAACGCCTCGACGAGCTGGGTCGGCAGCTGGCGCACGAAGCCGACCGTGTCCGCGAGCGTGTAGACCCGGCCGTCGGCGGTCTCGGCCCGGCGCACCGTGGGGTCGAGGGTGGCGAACAGCTGGTTCTGGACCAGGACGCCGGCGCCGGTGAGCCGGTTGAGCAGGGAGGACTTGCCGGCGTTGGTATAGCCGGCGATCGCAACGCTGGGCACTCCACCGGCACGGCGGCCGTGGCGCTTGGTGTCGCGAGAGGTCTTCATCTCCTTGATCTCTCGGCGCAGCTTGGCCATCCGCTGGTTGATGCGGCGCCGGTCCAGCTCGATCTTGGTCTCGCCAGGACC
>JAICSZ010000410.1 GCA_025936615.1 Pedococcus sp.
CCCTCACCCGGGTCGGGCAGCTTGAACTCTTTCGTGGACACAGGCGTCAGTCCCCTTGTCTCAGAAGGCCAGTGAGCGGTCGACGGCGTCGAGCACCCGGTCGAGGTCGGGGAGGAACTCCTCCTCGAGCTTGCTCGGCGGGTAGGGCAGGTTGTAGCCGCCCACCCGCAGCACCGGCGCCTCCAGGTGGTAGAAGCACTGCTCCTGGATCGTCGCCGCGACCTCGGCACCCATGCCCAGGAACGTCGGCGCCTCGTGCACCACGACGACCCGGCCCGTCTTCTCGACGGACTTCGTCACCGTCTCGACGTCGAGCGGGCTCAGCGACCGGAGGTCGATGACCTCGAGGCTCTTGCCCTCCTCGGCGGCGGCTTGGGCCGCCTGCATGCACGTCTTGACCATGGGGCCGTAGGCGAGCAGCGTCGCGTCGGTGCCCTCGCGGCACATCATCGCCTGGAGCAGGCCACGCGACGCGGAGTCGACGTCGACCTCGCCCTTGTCCCAGTAGCGGCGCTTGGGCTCGTAGAACAGCACCGGGTCGTCGCTCTCGATCGCCTGCTGGATCATCCAGTAGGCGTCCTCGGCGTTGGAGCAGCACACGACCTTCAGGCCGGCCGTGTGCGCGAAGTAGGCCTCGTTGGACTCGGAGTGGTGCTCGACCGCGCCGATGCCGCCACCGACGGGGATCCGGATCACGATCGGGAGGGCGACCTTGCCGAGTGAGCGGGCGCGCATCTTGGCGACCTGGCTGACGATGTGGTCGAAGGCGGGGTAGACGAACCCGTCGAACTGGATCTCGACGACCGGACGGTAGCCGCGCAGCGCCATGCCGATCGCGGTGCCGACAATGCCCGCCTCGGCGAGCGGGGTGTCGATGACCCGGTCCTCACCGAAGTCCTTCTGGAGCCCCTCGGTGACGCGGAAGACGCCGCCGAGCTTGCCGATGTCCTCGCCCATGAGGACGACCTTCGGGTCGCGCTCCATGGCCGCGCGCAGGCCGTTGTTGATGCCCTTGGCAATCGTCATGGTCGCCATCAGTGGGCCGCCTCTCCCTCGAAGCCGGCGTGGTACTCGGCGAAGTCCCGCCGCTCCTTCTCGACCAGGGGGTGCTGCTCGACGTAGATGTGGTCGAACATCGAGTCGCCGCTGGGGTCCGGCATCTCGAGGCAGCCAGTGCGCACGTGCACGGCGAGCTCGTCGGCCTCCTTGTCGACCTGCTCGAGGAACTCGTGGTCGGCCTTGTTCGAGTGGACGAGGTAGGCCTTGAGCCGCTCGATCGGGTCGCGGTGCTTCCACACCTCGACCTCGGCGGAGACGCGGTACTTGGTCGGGTCGTCCGAGGTCGTGTGGGCACCCATGCGGTAGGTGAACGCCTCGACAAAGGTGGGGCCCTGGCCGGAGCGGGCTGCGTCGAGCGCCTGCTTGGTCACGGCGTAGACGGCGAGCACGTCGTTGCCGTCGACGCGGACCCCGGGGAAGCCGAAGCCGCGAGCCCGCTGGTAGAGCGGGATCCGGGTCTGGCGCTCGTTGGGCTCGGAGATGGCCCACTGGTTGTTCTGGCAGAAGAACACGACGGGCGCGTTGTTGACCGCTGCGTAGACGAACGACTCGTTGACGTCGCCCTGCGCGGTCGCACCGTCACCGAAGTAGGCGATGACTGCGGCGTCGCGGTCCGCGTCACCGGTGCCGACCGAGCCGTCGCGCTGGATGCCCATGGCGTAGCCGGTGGCGTGCAGGGTCTGCGCGCCGATGACGATGGTGTAGAGGTGGAAGTTCTTCTCGTTGGGGTCCCAGCCGCCGTGGTTGACGCCACGGAACAGGCCGAGCAGGTTGAGCGGGTCCACCCCGCGGCACCAGGCGACGCCGTGCTCGCGGTAGGTGGGGAAGGCGTAGTCCTGAGGCTTCAGCGCCCGGCCCGAGCCGACCTGGGCGGCCTCCTGGCCGAGCAGGCTGGCCCAGATGCCGAGCTCGCCCTGGCGCTGGAGCGCGGTTGCCTCGGTGTCGACCCGGCGGATGAGGACCAGGTCGCGGTAGAAGCCGCGCAGCTCCTCGTCGGTCAGGTCGGCGACGTAGTGGTCGTACTCCGTGTTGTCGACGCGCTGGCCCTCGGGCGTGAGCAGCTGGACCATCTCTGGTCCGCCGTCACCCACCTCGGGCACAGGTGCGGTCAACTCGGCGATCACGTCTTCCTCGTGCGCGACGCTGTGGGCGTCGGCGACAGCGTTGTCGCTCACAGGCTCTCCTTCTCACCCTCGTGGGGTCTCCGCGGTGGTCCAGCGGCATCGTCGTGAGGGCCGCTTGTGGCGGCGCTCACATGCGGGATTGCAGGGCAAGGTTATCGGCCCCACCCGGGAATCTCAGAATCCGGACCAGGGGCGATAGCAACTGGACAGCCGGCGCCTGCGGCTGGGTGGTGGAGGGACCGGTCAGTCCGCGGCGGGCACGCTGCGCCCGTCGAGCAGGGCGGCCTCCGTCGCGGTCGCGGACGAGGTGGAGGGTGGGGCGGAGGGAGTGGTGGTCGGCGACGCAGTGGCCGTCGGTGACTCGCTGCAGGTCCCGCTCGGCGTCGGCTCACCACCGGTGGGTGACCCAGTGGGTGAGGCGGTGGTGGTCGGTGTCGTTGTCGCCGTGCCGCCCGTGGTCGGGGTGGCAGTGGCCGTTCCGGTGGCCGTGGGGGTGTCGCAGTCGGCGGGTGTGGTCGTCGTCGCAGTCGG
>JAICSZ010000156.1 GCA_025936615.1 Pedococcus sp.
GGCGCGCTAACCAACTGCGCTACGGGGCCTAGGTGGCCTTGCAAAACAGTATCCCCAACGGGATTCGAACCCGTGCTACCGCCGTGAAAGGGCGGGGTCCTAGGCCGCTAGACGATGGGGACCGGTGCTCGACCGACCCTCGCCGCCAGCGAGCAGGCGCTCGGATCCGTCGAGGACTCGCAAAGCATAGGGGTTGCCCCGCCCTACCTCCAAAACGAGACGGTATGCCGCGGGCTCGCCTGCCTGCCTTCCCTTGCGTCCGCGAGTTTGCCCCGCTCGTGGGCAACTTCGCAGACGCAAGCGGTCGGGGGTCAGCCTGAGGTCCAGTCCAGCAGGCGGTCGACGTCCCAGGTGGTGACGATGCGGTCGGCGGGGATCCCCAGCCGCTCGGCCCGCTCGCAGCCGTACGCCTTCATCTCCAGCTGCCCGGGCGCGTGCGCGTCGGAGTCGACCGCGAACAGGCAGCCGGTCTCCAGGGCCAGCAGGACCAGCTCGTCCGGTGGGTCGCAGCGCTCTGGCCGGCTGTTGATCTCGACCGCGGTCCCGTGCTCGGCGCAGGCCTCGAACACCGCGCGTGCGTCGAACTCCGACTGGGGCCGTTTCCCGCGCGAGCCGGTGACCAGCCGTCCCGTGCAGTGCCCCAGCACGTTGGTCCGGGGGTTGGACACGGCGGCGACCATCCGCCTGGTCATCGGCGCAGCGTTCATCCGTAGCTTGGAGTGCACGGACGCGGTGACCACGTCGAGCTGCCCGAGCATCCGGTCCGTCTGGTCGAGCGACCCGTCGTCGAGGATGTCCACCTCGATGCCCTTCAGCAGCCGGAAACCGTCGCCCAGCGAGTCGTTGACCGCATCGACGATCTTCAGCTGCTTAGTGAGCCGTTCGACGCTGAGCCCGTTGGCCACCCGCAGCTGCGGCGAGTGGTCGGTCAGGGCGAGCCACTGGTGGCCCAGCTCGACTGCGGTGAGCACCATCTCCTCGATCGGGCTGCCCCCGTCGGACCAGCTCGAGTGTGAGTGGCAGTCGCCCTTGATGCGCGCGAACAGCTCATCGCCGCCTTCCACCAGCGGGGCCGCCCTGTCCTGCAACGACTTCAGGTATGCCGGTAGCTCACCGTCCAGCGCCTCGCCCACCACCGCGGCGGTGGACTTCCCGATCCCGGGCAGCTTCTGGAGCGTGCCCGCGGCGTGGTGCCCGCGCAGCTCCTCGTCCGGCGTCTCCCGGACGGTCACCACCGCCCGGCGGAACGCCTCCACCCGGTACGACCCGGCACGCTCACGTTCGAGCAGGAACGCGATGCGCCGCAGCGCCTCGTCGGGCTCGACGGGCGCGGTGAGGGGGGCGACGGAGGCGACCACGCGGCATACCTCCGCGGGTCACCAGGAGGTGTGCAGCGGGCGGCCCTCGGCGAACCCGGCCTGGCTCTGCAGGCCGACCACCGCCCGGTCGGCGAACTCCTCGACGGTGCGCGCACCGGCATAGGTGAACGAGGACCGGACGCCGGCGACGATCTGGTCGATCACGTCCTCGACGCTGGGGCGCTCGGGGTCGACGAGCATCCGGGCGCTGGATATGCCCTCCTCGAACAGCGCCTTGCGGGCCCGCTCGAAGGGGCTGTCGGTCGCGGTGCGGTTGCGCACGGCGCGGCTCGACGCCATGCCGAACGACTCCTTGTAGCGCCGCCCGAGCTCGTCGGTGAACAGGTCGCCCGGAGACTCGAGGGTGCCCGCGAACCACGAGCCGACCATGACGTTCGAGGCCCCCGCGGCAAGGGCGAGGGCGACGTCGCGGGGGTGGCGGACGCCGCCATCGGCCCAGACGTGCTTGCCGTGCCGCTTCGCCTCGGTGGCGCACTCGAGGACGGCGGAGAACTGTGGGCGGCCCACGGCGGTCATCATCCGCGTGGTGCACATGGCGCCCGGGCCGACCCCCACCTTGACGATGTCGGCGCCGGCCTCGATGAGGTCGCGGGTGCCGGCCGCAGAGACGACGTTGCCAGCGGCTACCGGCACCTGTGGGTCGAGCGCACGCACGGCGCGCAGGGCGTCGAGCATCTTCTCCTGGTGGCCGTGTGCGGTGTCCATGACCAGCACGTCGACGCCGGCGTCGAGCAGGGCGCCCGCCTTGCCCGCGACGTCGCCGTTGATGCCGACCGCAGCGGCGACCCTCAGCCGGCCCTGGGCGTCGGCGTTGGGGGTGTAGAGCCGGGCCCGCAGCGCACCGGGGCGGGTCAGGATGCCGACGAGGTTGCCGGCGTCGTCGACGACCGGTGCGGCGGGGTGGTGCGCCGTCGCGAGCGCGTCGAACGCGGCCTCCGGGTCGCTGCCCTCGGCGATGAGCAGTGGCTCGGTGGTCATCACCTCGTGGACCTGGGTGAACCGGTCGACACCGGTGAGGTCCGCCTCGGTGACGATGCCGATCGGTCGCTTCCCCGACTCGTCGACCACGATCGCCGCACCGTGGGCGCGCTTGGGCAGCAGCCCGAGCGCCGCCCCCGCGGTCTCGGTCGCGGCCAGGGTGATCGGGGTGTCGTGGACCAGGTGGCGGGTCTTGAGCCACGCGGTCACCTCGGTGACGACGTCGACCGGGATGTCCTGCGGGATCACGGCGATCCCGCCGCGGCGGGCCACCGTCTCGGCCATTCGGCGACCGGCGATGGCGGTCATGTTCGCGACCACGAGGGGGATCGTCGTCCCGGTCCCGTCGCGGGTGGACAGGTCGACGTCGAGGCGGCTGGTCACGTCCGACCGGCTCGGGACCATGAACACGTCGTCGTAGGTCAGGTCGAACTGGGGCTGGAGGCCGTTGAGGAACTGCACGTCGAGACAGTCTAGGCGTCAGTGGCGGAACTGCTGGCGCACGATCGCGTCCCAGACACGGTCCCCGCCGAGGGTGCGCGCCGTGATGGCCGCCCGGGCCGCGGGGGTCACGACGTACCGGCTGCGCGGCGAACGCGCCTCGACCGCCTTGAGCACCACCTTGGCGACCGCCTCCGGACCGGCGGCCAGGACGGGGTTGGCGTACCCACCCGAGGTGATGCTGGCGCTGGTCGCCAGCAACGCGGCATACGGCGAACCCTCTTGGGCCGTGTGGGCGTCCGAGGTCATGGCGGTCTCCTCGAAGCCGGTACGGATCAGGCCGGGCTCGACCAGGCTGACGTGGATGCCGAACTGCCGGACCTCGTTGCGCAGGGCGTCGCTGATCGCCTCCACGGCGTACTTCGTCGCGTGGTAGTAGCCGCCCGCCGGCCAGGTGAGCCGCCCGCCCATCGAGCCGATGTTGACGACCCGACCGGCGTGGGTGGTGCGCATGGCGGGCAGCACCAGCTGGCACATCCGCGCGAGCCCGAAGACGTTGGTCTCGAACATGGTCCGCACGTTGTCGAGGTCGGTCTCCTCGATCGTGCCGTACTCGCCGTAGCCGGCGTTGTTGACCAGGGTGCCGACGTGGCCGTGCTCCTCCTCGACCGCCCTGACGGCGGCGGCCATCGACTGCTCGGAGGTGACGTCGAGCGTGAGGGCGCGCGCACCGGCGGCCTCGAGGCCGGACAGCGCCTCGGGGCGGCGAGCGGTGGCGTAGACGGTGTGGCCAGCCCTGACCAGCAGGTCGGCGGTGGCGGCGCCGATGCCCGAGGAGCAGCCGGTGACGAGGATCGGGTCGGGCGAGACGCTCATGCCGGCCAGTCTTGCCGATCCGCCGTGGTGGCGTCAGCCGAGGGTGTAGCGCACGACCCGGTTGCCCTCGCGCAGCACCACGGCTGCGGCCTCGAGGGGCAGCAGGTCAAGGCGGCCGGTGGTCGCGACCTGCGCGCGGGTGTCCCCGGTGGCCGCGTCGAGCAGCTCGACCACGGTGGTGCGCTTGCCCGAGCGCAGGGGGTTGAGTGGCGTGGAGCGCTCGACGCGCACGGCGACCAGTGAGCCGGCCGCTGCGAGCTGGCCATCCCGTGGCTTCGGCTCAGCGGTGGGCCGGCCGGTGGCGAGGTCGAGGCGCTCGACCCTGCCGGGCCACGAGAGCGAGAGGCTGCCGTTCGCCGCCACCACGCAGCTGCCCTGCTGCACGTCGGGGAGGACGACCGTCCCGCTGTCCGTGGTGAGGGCCGCGTGCCCGGGCTGCAGGGCGCGGCGCCCGGAGGCCGGGTCCGTCACTGGGAAGCCCCCGCCTTCCACCTGCGTGATGGCGACCTTGGGCACCGCCCGCTCGCTGCCCACGGGGTCGGCCGTCCCGATGCCGGCTGCACGCCACGCCTGCCGGCCCTGCGCCGTGAGCCCGGAGAGGTCGCACGGACCGTCCGCCGGCCCAGTCGCACTGTCTTTCCCGTGGTGAGGTCGATGGCGGTGTTGTCCCGGCTGACCAGGGCCCGGCCGGCGATCACCTGTCCGGCAAGGGACTTCGCTGCCCAGTCGCCTTCGACCCCGCTGGACCTCGGGGTGGTGAGGTATGCCGCGGCCACCAGTCCCAGCACGGCGAGGACTCCCAGCCCGGCAAGGGCAAGGCGCATCCACGGCGCCTGGCGGCGCCTCGCAGACTCCTCGCTCACGAGTCCCGGTGCGGCCGAGAAGGGTTGCTACGAGGCTTGATCCGCACCCCGGGGATGACTGGAGCCGGCAGGTGCTGGATGGCGCCGGCATACCCCTGCACTTCCCCGAAGCGCTCGTCGTGAGCCATCCACGCGTCGCGGGCAGCCACGATCTCCTCGTGGCTGCGGCCGACGAAGTTCCACCACATGACGATCTCCTCCTCGAACGGGGGGCCGCCGAGGAGGACGGCTCGCGCCGGCTCGTCGGAGTCGTTTGCGACGGTGAGGGCACTGCGGCCGGGGGCGAGGTAGGCGAGGGAGCCGCGGAGCAGACTTGCGGCTTCGACGGAGAGTCCCTCGGTGTCGGCGAGCACACCGTGCTCGTAGGTGCTTTCGACGTCCAGGGTGGCGGTGGCTCCCGGCGCCAGGGTGAGCTCGGCGCCCAGCACCGGCGTGAAGGTCTGCACGGGCGAGGTCTGCCCGGCCAGGTCGCCGAGGAAGACGGAGGCGGCGACACCTTCGGCGACCTCGACCGGGGCTGGCACGTGGTGCTGGAAGGCCCTGGGGGCGTTGCGGTGTGCGTCGGGCAGGGCCACCCACAGCTGGACGCCGTGCAGGGTGGTCGTCTCGGGGGTGGAGACCTCGGAGTGGGCGATGCCGTGGCCGCCCGTCATGAGGTTGAGCTCGCCCGGTCGAACCATCGCGTGCGAGCCGAGGCTGTCGCGGTGCTCGACCTCACCGGTGAACAGCCAGCTGACCGTCTGCAGCCCGGTGTGCGGGTGGGGAGGGACGTCCATGCCGCCGGTGGCGCTGACGTCGTCTGGCCCGTAGTGGTCGGCGAAGCACCAGGCACCGATGAGGGAGCGCTGCCGCTGGGGGAGGGTGCGTCGCACCGTCATGGCGCGCGGGCCGCCGAGCGGGACGTCACGTGGCTCGAGGACCTCGACCTCACCTCGCGCCGGGGCAGCGTCGGGTGGGCACAGCGTCTCCTCCTGCGGGCGCGTCTCGACGTTGCTCATGTGGCCAGTCTGGCACCGCCTCAGGAGTCGGCCGAGTCGCCCGGCGGCGGTAGCACCTCGGTGAGCTCGTCGACGACCAGGTTGACCCCCACGTGCCCTGCCCGGAACGACGCCCGGCCCACCATGTGGCTCGCGATCGGCGAGGTGACCAGCTGGAACATCGCGACGAGAGCGAGCAGGCCGACGCTGCGCAGGTCGTGCAAC
>JAICSZ010000027.1 GCA_025936615.1 Pedococcus sp.
ACGGCATACGCGTCGTCGTCGCTCACGCCGTAGCGCTGGAGCACCGAGTTGCCCTGGGCCACCACGGACTCCGCGAGCTCGTAGACCGCGCCCTCGACGCAGCCCCCACTCACCGACCCGACCGCCTCCCCACCTGGCCCGACGAGCATCGAGGCGCCGGCCGGTCGCGGTGCCGACCGCCAGGTGGCGACCACGGTGCCCACGCCGACGGTCTGCCCGTCCCGCCACCACCCCATCAGCTCGGGCAGGACCTCACGCACGACCGACCACCTCCACCAGCTCCTCGAAGGCAGCCATCGAGTGGCCTGCCACGAAGTCGTCAACGTGCGGCAGGGCGGCCACGATCCCCTGCTGCACCGGTTCGTAGCCGGGCTTCCCGCGGTGGGGGTTGACCCAGACGACACGGTGGGCCAAGGCGCGCAGCCGGCGCATCTGCTCCCCCAGCGCCTCGGGCTCGCCACGCTCCCAGCCGTCGCTGAAGACCACCACCACCGCCCCGCGCGCCATGCCACGCCGGCCCCATCTGTCGAGGAAGACACGAATGCCCTCGGCGAGGCGGGTGCCGCCCGCCCAGTCCGGGACGGTGCTGCCGCAGGCCACGAGCGCGCGCTCGGGATCGCGCTGGCGAAGGGCCCGGGTGACGTGCGTGAGCCGGGTGCCCAGCGTGAACACCTCGACCGGAAGGCCGCTTGCGGCGTAGGCGTGGCCGAGCCGCAGCAACGCGTCGGCGTAGGCGCTCATCGAGCCCGAGACGTCGACGAGCAGGACCACCCGGCGCGCCCGGGTCCCCCTGTGCCGCCACTCGATCGGGCCGGGCTCGCCCATCCGGCGCAGCTGCCGGCGCAGGGTGCGGCGGGCGTCCACGAGACCCCGGCGTGACGGGGTGTGGCGGTGCGCCTGACGCCTCGGTGCGTGCGGCCGCAGCGCCGCGAACAGGGCCGCCAGGTGCGCACGTTCGGAGCTGGACATGGTGGCCACGTCGCGGTGCCGAAGGACCTCGGTGGTGCTTGCCCGGGCGTGGACCGACTCGAGGTCCTCCTCCCCACGACCGTCCCCCGTCGCGGCGTCCAGCGACGCGCTCGCGACCGTCGGTGCGGCGGGCCGCGCGCTGGCAGCGCTGGCGCGCTGCAGCCCGAACCACGCGGCATACACCTGGTCGAAGCGCTCGAGGTCGGCAGGTGAGGCGCACAGCGTCGCCCGGCCGGCCCAGTAGGTGCGCGCCTGGTAGCCGACCCCGACAGCCGCGGCCGCCTCGAGCCAGGTGCGCTCACGGTCGGCGGTGACGGCGAGGCCCGCGGCCCGCAACGCACGGGCGAAGGCGAGCAGGACCTCGTCCGCCGGGTGAGCGGGGGCGGCGCTCACCGGGCGAGGATCCGTTCGAGCGCGGCACGGACGCGCTCGGCGTCCTCGCGGTACTTGACGGCCACACCCAAGGTGGCGGCGGCCGTCTCCAGGTCGAGTTCGGTGGTGCCGAGCTCCTGCAGCGCCCGGGTCCAGTCCAGGGTCTCCGCGACGCCGGGTGGCTTGATCAGCTCGTGGTCGGAGCGCAGGTTCTGCACTGCCGAGACCACTTGTGCCGCAAGGGACTCCGACACATGTGGGATGCGGGTGCGGACGATCTCGAGCTCCCGCTGCAGGCCCGGGTGCTCGATCCAGTGGTAGAGGCAGCGTCGCTTCAGTGCGTCGTGCAGCTCGCGGGTGCGGTTGGAGGTCAGCACCACCACCGGGGGCGTCGCGGCGCTGACCGTGCCGAGCTCGGGGATGGTCACCTGCCAGGTCGAGAGCACCTCGAGCAGGAACGCCTCGAACTCGTCGTCGGCCCGGTCCACCTCGTCGACCAGCAGCACCGCCGGCGACTCGCGAAGGGCCCGCAGGACCGGCCGCGCCAGCAGGAAGCGCTGGTCGAACAGCTCGTCCTCCACGGCGGCGACGTCCCGGTCCGCTCCGCCCGCGACCGCCTCGACTGCCCGCAGGTGCAGGATCTGCCGCGGGAAGTCCCAGTCGTAGAGCGCCTGCGTCGAGTCGATGCCCTCGTAGCACTGCAACCGGATGAGCGGGACGTCGAGCGCGGCGGCCACCGACTCGGCGAGCGCCGTCTTGCCGGTGCCGGGCTCGCCCTCGAGCAACAGGGGGCGTTCGAGCCGCAGCGCGAGCCAGGCGACGGTGGCGAGCGCCTCGTCCGCGAGGTAGCCCGTCGCCCCGAGCCGCTGCACCAGCTCGTCGGCCGTCGCGAACGCCTCTCGGGGCTCCATGGCCCCAGCATCACCCGAGGTCGGCTGGTGTGTCCACGTCTTCGCCGGTGGCGAGGTCACCGCACTCGACGAGCAGGTGGGGGTGCGCGGCGAGGTAGTCGCGCGCGCCCCGGTCGCCGTGCAGGCCGGCGAGGACACCCGGCCAGTGCGCGCGGCCGATCACCACCGGGTGACCGGGCGTGCCCTCGTATGCCGCGCGGGCCAGTGCGTCGGGCCCGTCGCCGGCGGCGGCGAGGACCCGCCTGACGGCGTCCGCGCGCACGTCGGTGAGGTCCACGAGGAGCAGGCACGCGGCATACGCGTCGGTGGCGGCCAAGGCGGTCAGCCCGGCGCGCAACGACGCGCTCTGGCCGTCGGCCCAGTCCTGCGCCTCCACGACGAGGTCTGCACCCCCCGCCGCCGCCCGAGCCTGGTCGGCGGAGGCGCCGAGCACGGCGACCACCGGGTCACAACCGGCCCCACGCAGCACCTGGAGTCCCCTCTCGAGGAGGTTCACGCCGTCACGACCCGCCACGAGGGCCTTCGGCCTCCCCATCCGCCGACCCCCACCGGCGGCGAGCAGCAGCCCCGCGACCCCCACCTAGGCAGTGTCCGGGTCGGGCTCCGTCGGCACCACCCGCGCCTCCTGGGAGGCTGCGGGGTCCTCCACGTAGGTGCCACCCGAGCTGATCTCGTCCGCCACCGACTCGAGCCAGTTCTTCGGCTGGGGGCCGATGCCGCGCGACTCGAGCGCGCCCACGAGCAGCTCCATGACGTGTGCGGCCGGCAGGCCCCGGCCCTGTGGGGTGACCTCGGCGATGGCCTCCTGGATGAGGGCCTGCGCCTCGCGGTGCCGGACCCCCTGGTCCTGCTCCATCTGCGCCAGGTCTCGGTCGTGCTCGCTCATGGGTCTGCCCTCCTGCCCTTCGGTCTGGACCACACCTACCCGTCGCCGCTGCCGTCAACCCTCGCCGTGCAAACCCGCCTCGAGGGCGGCGATGATCCGCGGACGCAGCTCGTGGGGCGAGATGACGGCGTCGACGGAGCCGACGCTGACGGCCCGGTGGATGCTGTGGACGCCGTCGAACTCCGCCGCCACCTCGCCGAGCTTCTCAGCCCGCACCGAGGAGCGCACCTCCACGAGCTCGGTGGCCGCCGCGGCACGCTCGACGCCGCTCGCGCCGGCGAGCCGCTGCTCGAGCTCGGTGACGCGCGGGTCGGCGGCGGTGCGCGCGTCGACGTCACGGGCGAAGACGACCGCTGCCGCTGGGGCGCCGCCGAGGACGGAGGCGAAGGACCCCTCGATGGCCAGGACCGTCATGCGTGGGTTGAGCACCTTGGAGAAGACCACGAAGGCGCCGCCGTGGTAGCGGGAGACGACGGTGAACACGATCGGCCCGTCGAAGTTGACGATGGCCCGACCGATCTCGGCGCCGTACTCGAGCTGGAGGTTGCGCATCGACTCCGGCGAGCCGTCGAAGCCGGACAGGTTGGCCAGGACGACCACCGGCCGGTTGCCGCTCGCGGCATTGATCGCCCGGGCCGCCTTCTTGGACGAGCGGGGAAAGAGCGTGCCGGCGGTGTAGGTGTCCGGGCCGTCGGTGGGTGGGAACCCCTGCCGGGGAACGGATTTCGACTCGATCCCGATCAGGCAGACGGGGATGCCGCCAAGGTGGGCGTCCTGGACCACGGCGGTCTCTGCGTCGGCCATGCCGGCCCAGCGCTCGAGCCGCTCGTGGTCCTGGTCTGCCACCGCGGCCATCAGGGTGCGGATGTCGAAGGCCTTCTTGCGGTCGCGGTTGGTCTGCGGGGAGAAGATGTCGCCGACGGTCGTGAAGCCCGAGTCCGGGAGGACGTGCGGGTGCGTCGTGACGTCGCGGTCGACCGGGTCGGTGGTCGGCGCGCGCCGCGGACCGCCCTCGCCGGGGTGGACGTAGGTGTGCGCGTAGTGCGACATCAGGACGTGCAGGGCTCCCGCGAGGTCCGGCGCCCAGTACTGCGCCTGGCCGTTCGGGCCCATCACCCGGTCGTAGCCGCCGATCCCGAAGTTGTCCTCGGCCGAGACGCCACCGGAGAAGTCCAGCGACTGCTTGCCGGTGAGCACCATGGCGCTGTCGGGCGTCATGACGAGGATGCCCTTGGTGTGCATGAGCATCGTGGCCTCGGCGTTCCAGTACGGCTGGGCGCCGACGTTGATGCCGGCCACCACGATGTTGATCTCGCCACCGGCCTGCGTGAACTCCACGATCCGCTTGAGCGCGCGGGCCACCCAGTCCATGTTCTCGGTGCCGGAGTCCATGGAGATCCGGGCCCCGGCCGACAGGGCGAACCACTCCACCGGCACCTGCAGCTGCTCTGCGAGGTCGAGCGCGGCGATGATTCGCGAGCACTCGGCCTCCGACACCGCACCGAGGGCCTTGAGCGGGTCGCCGCAGAGCAGGACGCGGGTGACCCCCTCCGGGTAGAGCGGGGTGGGCGTGTTGATGACGCCGGCGATGATGCCCGCCTTGTTGAGGCCGTAGGGCCGGTCGACCGGGGCGAGCACGCCGGTGTCGTCCAGGTCGTACTCGGTCGCAGTCCCGCCCGGACCGGCAATGAGTGACTGCAGCTCGTAGGGGTAGACGACCCCGCGTCGGCGCGCACGGACGACCTTCTGCGCGTAGTCGTCCAGCGGTTTTAGCCGGTCGGTGGGTGGTTGTTCGATCGAGGTCACGACGCCCGAGCCGGGCTGGTAGTGGAACCTGGCCACGATGGGCGCCGAGTCGCCGGTCGGGGTGGCGATGCGGCCCTGGACGAGCACCTCCTCCACGCCGGCTCCCGCTGTGAGTGGCGAGATCTTGGCCTGCAGCGCGGTGAGCTGGTTGAGGTCTGCGCCGACCGGCGGCCAGATGTGCACCCACACGTAGTTCATGTCGAGTCGCGCACCTGCCGCGCCGCTCGCCGTGCGGGCGCGGCGGATCGCCTCCAGGCAGTTGGCGATGGCACGCTCGGCGTGCGGGAGGGCGGTGACGGTGCCGTCCTCGTCGCGGACCACGACGAGCTGTCGGACCTGGGCGAGGGCGACCAGGCGCTGGTCGGCCGGGTTGTCCGGGGCGACGCACTGGTAGAGCAGCACGTCCTCGGGCGCCTCGAGCCGGGTCACGTCGAAGTCGCGCAGCCGCCACAGGTTGAGCCGGCGGCCCACCATGGGGTGCACGCCACGGACCAGGCGGTCCTCGGACAGCGACCGGTCGCCGTCCGGCCGGAAGCTGAAGTAGCCCACCGGGCGGTCGCCACCGGGGCACACCGCGACCGCGACGCGGCGCACGTCGTGCGCGAACGCCAGCCGCTCCAGCCTGCTGCGCAGCTCCGCCGAGACGTCCTCGGGCGCGTCGGGCGCGTCCGGCCACGACAGGTAGAGGTCGACCACCGCCTGCTGGCCCGCGGCCCGCTCCCCCAGCTGTCCCTCGACCGCGTCGACGAGGGAGCCGTCCAGCTCGAGCTCAGCCACCGTGCCCACCGTGGAGACCAGCCGGGTCGGGCGCTCGTCGAGGGTGTAGTCGGCCACCGCGAAGGGGCGGCCGTCGACGCACTCCTCGCGCAGGCCGGTGAGGCCGTGCTCGCGGTAGTGGCGCTTGACCAGGACCGCGAGCATCGGCTCGCGCTCGGGGATCCCGTCCTCGAGCCGCTCGCCGAGGAACCGGACGATCTGCTCGGGGATCGCGGCGAGCGCGTCCATCCGGGCGGACCGCTCGGGGCCGTCGGGCATCATGGCCAGCTCGGCGACCTCGGCGCCGACCCCGCCGAGGACGCTGGCGCGCTCGGCGTCCACCTGCGGCTGGTCGAACCAACGGAAGTGCGCGCTGCGCGCCAGGTCCCCGATGACCGGGAACCGCCGCTGGGTCGCGATGATGAGCCGGTCGAGGACCTCGCGCGCGGCCGTGTCGAGTGGCGGCTGCGGCGGCGGCTCCACGATCCAGCGCTGCAGCACCGCGGTCGCGAGCGCGATGTCCGGGACGGAGCGCTGCTGGGCGAGGAAGACCCTGAACACGGCCTCCTCGAGCTGCGGCGTCCGGTCGAGCTCCTCGACGCCGTAGTGGCGCAGTACCTGCCCGAGCTTGGCGCGGAAGTGCTGTGGCAGGGCCCCACGCTCGACGTCGAGGCTCTGCAGGTAGGTGTGGAAGTGCTCGCGAGGGCTGTGCACGCGGTGTTCGACGTGCTCCTCCTGACCCGCCGGACGGTTGCGGCTCAGCTCGGCGAAGTCGGCCAGGACCCCGAGCAGCGTGATTTCCTGGGCGACCTGGGGGCGCCCCTGGGCGAGCAGCTCGTCACGGGCCCTGAGGTAGGCGGCCTGGGTGCCGCCTTCGTCGCGCGGGGCGACGTCGTAGCCGAGGAGCATCGCGGTGAGGTCGGCGCGCGACCGGTCCGCCTGCACCTGCGCGTCGCTGGTGGTGCCTTCGGCGCCGGGCAGGTCGAGGTCGACCGCCTCGCCCTGGGCACCCGCCTCAGCGGCCTCCTCGTCGTCGCCCACGGGCTCGAGGCGCAGCAGTGGCGCGCCGGTCTCGACCTGGCTGCCGGTGGAGACGAGCAGCTCCTTGACCCGCGCCGCGAACGGTGCCGGCAGCACCGTCTCCATCTTCATCGACTCCAGGACGAGCACCGGTGCGCCGGCGGCGACCTCGGTGCCGACGACGGCCGGGGTGGCGACCACGAGCGCGGGGGCAGGCGAGCGCAGCACGCCGCCCTCGTCCCGGCTCACCCGGTGCGTGACCCCGTCGACCTCGACGAGCTGGACGGGGCCGTGGGCGGCGGTCACCAGGCGGTGGGTGCGTCCGCCGACGGTGATGCGGCTGGTGTAGGTGTCGAGGCGGTCCAGGTCGGCGTCGACGCTCTGGTCGCCATCGCCGGTGGCGATCCCCACGCGGAACCGGTGCGGCCCGATCCGCGAGACCGTGACCTTGTATGCCGTCCCGCGCAGCTTGAGGTCGATGGCGCGGCCGGTGCGGTGCTGGACCTGCGGGCGGCCGCCGCGGGCGGTCTCGAGCAGCCGCGTGCGCTCGACGGCCTCCTCGTCCTCGTAGGCCTCGATCCCGGCGGCGACCAGGGCGATGCCGGAGTGCCGGTGCGAGACCAGCCGCCCCTGTGCGCGCACCCGGTCGATCCAGCCGGTGTCGGCGGAGCCGTCGACGACCTCGGGCTGGTCGAGCAGGTCGAGGATGAACGACTTGTTGGTCACCCCGCCCTCGATCACCACGGTGGTCTCGCCCATGGCGCGCCGCAGGCGAGCCAGCGCCTCGTCGCGGTCGGAACCGACCGCGATGATCTTGGCGATCATGGAGTCGAAGTCAGCTGGGATGGAGTCCCCTTCTCCCACACCGGTGTCCACGCGGATCCCAGGACCGGCGGGCAGCTCGAGCAGGGCGATCCGCCCAGGCGAGGGCGCGAAGTCGCGATCGGGGTCCTCCGCGTTGAGGCGGGCCTCGACCGCATGTCCCTGCTCGCGGGGCTTGTCGCCCTCGAGGCGCCCGCCGGCTGCCACGTGGAGCTGCAGCTTGACCAGGTCGGTGTCGGTGGTGACCTCGGTGATGGGGTGCTCGACCTGCAGGCGGGTGTTGACCTCGAGGAAGGCGAAGAACCGCTCGACCGGGTGGTAGAGGAACTCGACGGTGCCGGCCCCTGAGTAGCCGACCGCGAGGGCAAGCCGCTCGGCGCTGGCCTTGAGCTCGTCGGCCTGCCCCTGGGTCATGACCGGGGAGGCGGACTCCTCGATGACCTTCTGGTTGCGCCGCTGCACCGAGCAGTCACGCACCCCGATCGCCCAGGCGGTGCCCTGTCCGTCGGCGATCACCTGGACCTCGACGTGGCGGGCGCCGGTGACGAGCTTCTCGAGGAAGACCACGCCCGAGCCGAAGGCGCGCTGGGCCTCGTCGCGGGTGCGCTCGTAGGCGTCGGTCAGGTCCGCGTCGGAGGCGACCCTCCGGCTGCCGCGCCCGCCCCCTCCGGCGGTCGCCTTGAGCATGAGCGGGTAGCCGATCCGTGCCGCGGCAGCCTTGGCGTCCTCGAGCGTGTCCACCCCACCACGGCTCCACGGCGCGACGGGGACACCGACCTCCTCCGCGATCAGCTTGGACCCGATCTTGTCGCCGAGCCTGCGCATCGCCTCCGGGCTGGGCCCGATGAAGGTGACGCCGATCCGGGCGCACAGCTCGGCGAAGCCGGGGTCCTCGGCGGCGAAGCCCCAGCCGACCCATGCGGCGTCGGCGCCGGTCTCCCGAAGGGCCCGCTCCAGCACGGTGTAGTCGAGGTAGGGACGGCTCGCCGCCGGGCCCAGGTCGTAGGCGTGGTCCGCCTCGCGCACGAACATGGCCCGCTTCTCGCCCTCGGTGTGCAGGGCCACGGTCTCGATGCGGTGGCCGTCCCGGCCAGCCGCGGCGTTGAGGTCTCGGACGGCGTGGATGAGCCGCATCGCGGCCTCGCCCCGGTTGACGATGGCGATGCGCGAGAACATCCGGTGGTCCTCCCAACGACGACGGACACGACAGGTGGGTCCCGGCACGGGCCACCGCCCCGAGCCTGCCACCGATGCTCGGTGACTCGCGAGTAATGGGCCCGCCACGCGGCATACGGCGCCCTTCCACCACGGGCCCGCGGCGAGCGGAGGCCAACACGGACTACGACATCTGGACGAGGACCACCGCAGGCATCCACAGCACACTGGTGCGTAACCGCACGGGTCGGGGCAATGCGCAGGGACTGCCCGTCGAGAGGAGCAGTCCGCCATGTCCGTCCAAGACCTTGTTGCCGCGACCTCGCGGCCGTACCGCTCATTGCTGTGGGAGCTCGACTGGTGGGGGAACCTGTTCTCCTCCAAGCAGCTCGGCTTCACCATGCAGGCCCAGACGGAGTCGAACTGGTGCTGGGCAGCGACGTCGACCAGCGTGTCGCACTACTACTGGTTCTGGAGCAGCTGGACGCAGTGCAGCGTCGCCAGCGCCGAGCTCGGCCGCACCGACTGCTGCAGCTCGCCGGTACCCGGCGCCTGCAACGTGCCGTGGTACCTCGACCGGGCCCTGACCCGCACGAACAACTTCGTCAGCATCACCGGTGCGGCGAGCTTCAGCTCGGTGAGGGCCGAGATCGACGCGGGACGACCGGTCGGCGCCCGCATCGGCTGGAGCGGCGGCGGCGGGCACTTCATGTGCATCTACGGCTACAGCACGTTCTTCGGGCAGGAGTACTTTGACATCGACGACCCGATCTACGGGAAGTCCCACCTGAGCGTCGCGGACTTCTCCAGCAGCTACCAGGGCAGCGGCACCTGGACCCACACCTACTACACGAAGAGGTACTTCAGGTTGCCCATCGTCCCCATCCTGGTCGACGAGGCGGTCCTGCGTCGGATCTGGGAGGCCCGTCCGCTGCTCAAGCTGAAGCAGGGGATCAACCCCGACGCCGCGCGCGAAGCCGCCTCCGACACGAACGCGTCGCTCGGGCTGGCCCAGCGGGTCTACGTCGTCGGCCTCGACGGCCTGTCGGGTCGAGGAGCCGGGCAGGGAGCACCCGTCGGGGTGCGCGTGTACGAGACCGTGGACGGGGTGCCCCAGGCGTTCTTCGACGTGGACGAGGGCGCCGAGGGCCGGGTGCGCCAGATGTCCGGCTCCGCGGCACACCTGGAGCCGTTCCGGCGTGCGCTCGACATCGCGGTCGAGCGGGCAGAGGAGTCGGAGGTCCAGACCGAGCTGCGGCTCTACCGCGTGCCGGGGCTCAACTTCGAGGCGCTCTGGCTGAGCCACGAGGACGCCAAGCAGGACGTGCTGGTGCCGTTGAGCGGGCTAGGGCCGCTGCCCGCCGGCGAGCCGGCACCGTTCGCAGAAGCCGTGCGGGCCTTGCGGGAGGCCGCCAGGCCGCTGCTGGACATGGACGACACGATGGGCTCCTGAGCTCCCTCCGGCAGGCTCACCCAGCAGAGGGGAGCTCCACCCCTCCGAAGAGCACGGCGTCGACCTGCTCGTCGCTGAGCGGCCCGTCGGTGTCGGCGGCGACTGAGATGAGCGCGCCGAGCAGCTCGATCTCACCGCCCAGGGCGGCGTCCGTCAGCTCCGGGTCGGAGCGGGAGGGTCCCACAGCGGGAGAACCGCTGGGCGGGCCCCGGAGTTACGGCTGCCGGCCCTCGCCCGGCACCCGTGGGCTGAACGGCCGATCGTCGCGTCACCCGTACGGCTGATGCCGCGCCGTCCGCGCGATGTTGACAGGGCGACCCGCACGCGGCATTCTAACGTGTAACAATTAATCCGTTAGAAGGATGCGACGTGACCGCGCTCAATGCCGTACCGGACCTGTCCCCTGCACGAGGGTTGGACGTCGACGCCGCCACCGGCGCGGCCGCTGCCTTCCTCGAGGCGCTTGGCGTGGACATCGACGAGGAGGGGATGCAGCAGAGCCCCGCCCGGATGGCCCGCGCGTACGCCGAGCTGTTCACGCCGCGGCCTTTCGAGCTGACCACGTTTCCCAACGAGGAGGGCTACGACGAGCTCGTGCTGGCCCGCCGGATCCCGCTGCGCTCGGTGTGCGAGCACCACCTGATGCCGTTCGTCGGGGTGGCCCACGTGGGGTACCTCCCCGGGGACCGGATCCTCGGACTGTCCAAGCTGGCCAGGGTGGTCGAGCACTTCGCCTGTCGGCCACAGGTGCAGGAACGGCTCACCATGCAGGTGGCCTCGTGGCTGTCTGCCGAGCTCGGCGCGCGGGGCGTCGGTGTCGTCATCGAGGCCGAGCACTCCTGCATGACCCTGCGCGGCGTCCAGGCGACCGGCTCCGACACGGTCACCTCGACCCTGCTGGGCTCGCTGCGCTCCGACCCGCGCTCGCGGGCCGAGTTCTTCGCGCTCGCCGGGGTCCGCGCCTGAGCGGCGACGACCTGGGTCAGCGGGTGCGGGTCACCTTGGACAGCCCGCGCGGCGCGTCCGGGTCGTGGTGCCGGGCGACGGCCATCGTGTGTGCCAGCCGTTGCAGTGGGATGATCTCGAGCAGTGGGCTGAGCTCCTCGGCGACGTGCGGCACCGGGACCACGATGCCGGCCGTCCCGTGTGCCGGGTCTCCCACGAGGGTGACGTCGGCACCCCGCTCGGCCAGCCTGGCCAGGACCGGCTCCATGGCCGTGCCGGCCACGCCGTGCGGGGTGACCGCCACGACCGGGCGGTCCTCGTCGATCATCGCCAAGGGGCCGTGGAGCAGGTCCGCGCCGGAGAAGGCGTGTGCCCCCAGGTAGGACGTCTCCATGAGCTTGAGGGCCGCCTCACGTGCGGTGGGGTAGGCGTACCCCCGGCCGGTCACGACGACCTTGTCGACGAACCGGAACCGGTCGGCGACCTCCTCCACGGCGGGCTCGTCAACGACCTGCCTGGCCAG
>JAICSZ010000071.1 GCA_025936615.1 Pedococcus sp.
GCGATCTGGGTGCGCGTCTGGACGCGCAGCTTGGCGTCGAGGTTGGACAGCGGCTCGTCCATGAGGAACACCTGCGGGGAGCGCACGATGGCGCGGCCCATGGCGACGCGCTGGCGCTGGCCACCGGAGAGGGCCTTGGGCTTGCGCTCGAGGTACTGCTCGAGGTCGAGGATCTTGGCGGCCTCCTCCACCCGCTTGCGGATCTCGCTCTTGTCGACGCCGGCGATCTTGAGCGCGAAGCCCATGTTGTCGGCCACCGTCATGTGGGGGTAGAGCGCGTAGTTCTGGAACACCATCGCGACGTCGCGGTCCTTGGGGGACAGGTTGGTGACGTCGCGGTCACCGATCCAGATCTTGCCGGCGTTGACCTCCTCGAGACCTGCGAGCATGCGCAGGGAGGTGGACTTGCCACATCCGGAGGGACCGACGAAGACGAGGAACTCGCCGTCCTCGATGTCGATGTTGAGCTTGTCGACCGAGGGCTTGTCGTTGCCCGGGTAGATCCGGCTGGCCTCGTCGAACTTCACTGTTGCCATGGCGTCGTTGCCTTTCCTTCACCGGCAGGAACGTGCCGGACGATCCGTTGTAAAGGTGCTGCAGCCGTGGGCGTCGGTGCCCGCGGCTGCCCTCAGTCTGGCTCATGGGTGCCGCTTTGACCACCGTGGGCCCGCGACGCGGCGCGCCCCCGACTTGCTGCAAGTTCTTGCACCTACTTGCTAGGTTTGCGACGTGAGGGCGAGGTTGGCGGACATCGCCGCGCACGCGGAGGTCAGCGAGGCGACCGTGAGCCGGGTGCTCAACGGCAAGCCGGGGGTGGCCGACTCGACCCGCGAGCTGGTGCTCACCTCCCTTGACGTCCTCGGCTACGACCGGCCCAGCCGGCTGCGCCGCCGCAGCGCCGGACTCGTCGGGCTGGTGATGCCCGAGCTGACCAACCCGATCTTCCCGGCGTTCGCCCAGACCATCGAGACCTCGCTGGCCCACCACCAGTTCACGCCGGTCCTGTGCACCCAGACCCCGGGCGGCGTGCACGAGGACGACTACGTCCAGCTGCTGCTGGACCGTGGGGTGGCCGGGATCATCTACATCTCCGGGCTGCACGCCGACACCACGGCTGACCCGGAGCGCTACCGCCGGCTGCGGGACCGCGGGCTGCCGATCGTGCTCGTCAACGGCTACCACGAGGGCATCGACGCACCCTTCATCTCCAACGACGACGTCGCCTCGATGGAGCTGGCCCTCACCCACCTCGTCCAGCTGGGGCACCGACAGGTCGGCCTGGCCATCGGGCCGGACCGCTACGTGCCCGTGATCCGCAAGATCCAGGGTTTCCGCGCGTCGATGAAGGCCCTGCTGGGGCGCGACGACGTCGACGAGCTGGTCGAGCGCACCATGTTCTCGGTGGAGGGCGGTGACACCGCCGCGGCCCGGCTCATCGAGCGCGGCTGCACGGCGATCGTGTGCGGCTCCGACCTCATGGCGCTCGGGGCCATCCGGGCGGCTCGGCGCGCGGGGTTGCAGGTGCCCGACGACGTCTCCGTGGTGGGCTACGACGACTCACCGCTGATCGCGTTCACCGACCCACCCCTGACGACGGTGCGCCAGAGCGTGCAGGCCATGTCGGAGGCGGCGGTCCGCGCGCTGCTCGACGAGATCTCCGGGGAGCCGGCGCCGCGGGCGGAGTTCGTCTTCCGCCCCGAGCTGGTGGTGCGTTCCTCGACCGGGGCCTGCCGCTCGCGCTGAGCTCAGGCGTGGGCGTCGCCGCGCAGCTCGGCCAGCAGCGCGAGTGCCTGGGCCACCTCGGGCGGTCCGTCCACCCGCCAGGCCGCCGCGGTGTCGCCCTGCCCGACCTTGACGCCGACGTCGCCGGGGCCGAGCAGGGCGAAGACGTGCTCGTCGGTCACGTCGTCGCCGAAGTACGCCACCGCGTCCGCGCCGACCGTGTCGCGCAGCGCCAGCAGGGCGGTGCCCTTGTCGGCGCGCACCACGCTCACCTCCACGACGTGCTTGCCGTGCAGGACGTGCGACTCGGTATGCCGCGTGGTCGCCTCGAGTGCCTCGGCCTCGGCGGCGCGGGCGGCCTCCGCTGCCATGCCGCGGGTGTGCAGCACGACCGCGGCGGGCTTGTGCTCGAGCCGGGCGCCGGGGTGGGCCCGGGCGACCTCGTCCAGGGCGGCGGTGAGGTCGGCCAGTGAGGTGCGCTGCGCCTGCGTCAGGGTCGGCGGCGCCGAGTCGGCGCTCGACTCCGCGCCGTGGCTGCCGATCCGGATGACCGGGGAGTCCTCCAGCCCGGTCAGCGCAGTGAGGGTCTCGAGGTCGCGGCCGCTCACGACCGCCGCGTGGGTCGCCGGTGCCGCGGCGAGCGCGCGCAGGCTGTCGACCGAGCCGTCCACCGGACGCGACGCCGCTGGGTCCAGGACCAGCGGGGCGAGCACCCCGTCGAAGTCTGATGCCACGAGCAGGCAGGGTGCCTGGGCCAGCTCCCGCAGCCGCCCGACCAGCCGTGCGGCCTGGTCCATCAGTGCTTGCCGCGCGGTCCGCGCGCGTGGTGCAGCTCCCGGGCCCGGCGGTCGGCCCTGGCGTGTGCCTCGTCCGCCTCGTTCTCGCTCGTGGTGCGCTCGGGGCGCTCCGGCGCGTGGGCGAGGTTGTCGAGGAACCGGGCAGCCCAGCGCTGCACGTCGTGGTCGGCCACTCGGCGGCGCATCGCCTTCATCCTGCGGCGCTTGTCCTTCTCGGGCGTGACGATCGCGGCCATGATCGTCTGCTTGAGGCCCTCGATGTCGTGCGGGTTGCAGATGAATGCCTGGTGCAGCTCGTGGAACGCTCCGGCGAACTCGGAGAGGACCAGTGCGCCGCCCCCGTCGTGTCGACAGGTGACGTACTCCTTCGCCACGAGGTTCATGCCGTCGCGCAGGGGCGTGACCACCAGCACGTCGGCGGCGAGGTACAGCGCTGCCATCTCCTGGCGCGGGTAGGAGTGGTGCAGGTACTGGATGGCCTGGGCGCCGATGCGGCCGTACTCGCCGTTGAGCCGGCCGACCTCGCCCTCGATCTCCAGGCGGAGGTCACGGTAGGCCGCCACGCGCTCGCGGCTGGGGGTCGCGACCTGGACGAAGACCTCGCGGGGTGGGGCGACCTGGTCCTCCTCGAGGAGCTCGCCGTAGGCCTTGATCCGGTGACCGATGCCCTTGGTGTAGTCGAGCCGGTCGACGCCGAGCAGCAGCGTCTCGGGGTTGCCGAGCGACTCGCGGATCTCCTTGGCGCGTGCCTCGGTCTCCGGCTGCCGGGCCAGCTCCTCCAGCCCCTTGAAGTCGATGGAGATCGGCACGGCGCTGGCGCGGACCCGCCTGGCGTCGTCGTCGCGGGACACCGACACGACGTCTGCCCTGGTGGGCAGGCCCAGCAGCTGGCGGCAGGCGCGGACGAAGTTCTGCGCGTCGGCCACCCGCTGGAACCCGAGGTAGTCCGCCCCGAGCAGCCCTTCCAGGACCCGCCGTCGCCACGGCAGCTGGGCGAACAGCTCGACCGGCGGGAACGGGATGTGGTTGAACCAGCCGATCCGGACGTCGGGACGCTGCTCGCGCACCATCGCCGGCACGAGCTGCAGCTGGTAGTCGTGGATCCAGACGGTGGCGCCCTTGGCGGCGACCTCGCAGACCGCCTCGGCGAAGCGGCGGTTGACGCGTTCGTAGGCGCTGAACCAGTACCGGTGGAACGTCGCGTTGACGATGACGTCGTGGTAGATGGGCCACAGGGTGTCGTTGCTGAAGCCCTCGTAGTAGTGCGCCACCTCGGCGTCGCTCAGGCCCACCGGTCGCAGCCTGATCCCGTCGGCGGTGAACGGCTCGGGTGCCTCACCCGCCTCCCCGGCCCAGCCCACCCACGCGCCGTCGCTGCCCTTCATCACCGACTCCATCGCGGTCACCAGGCCGCCCGGGCTGGTGCGCCAGGTGACCTCACCGTCGGGACCCTCCACGCGGTCGACGGGCAGGCGGTTGGCGGCGACGACGAGGTCGAACTTCTTCGCGGATGGCGACACGGGTGATCAGCTCCTGCTCAGGCTCTCCACCAACCCTATGTCGCCTGCCCGGGCGCCGCCCGGGTCGACCCCTGAGCCCCACGCTCGGGTTCGCCCTCTGGCGGCCGTTCGCGTCGACGTCTACGGTCGTGCCATGAAGATCTCGGATGTGGTGCGGCGCAAGGGCGACCTCGTGGTGACCGTCAAGCCGGACGAGACCGTCGAAAAGCTGCTCGACCTGCTCGCTGAGCACAAGATCGGTGCCGTCGTGGTCAGCGACGACGGAGAGACAGTGGGTGGCATCGTCAGTGAACGCGACGTCGTCCGCCACCTCCAGAGCTCCGGTGCCGCCGTGCTGGCCGGGCCGGTGTCGCAGATCATGACCTCCGACGTCACCACCTGCGCCCCCGACGTCAACATCCAGGACCTCGCCCGCACGATGACCGAGCTGCGGGTGCGCCACATCCCCGTCGTCGTCGAGGGCCGGCTCCACGCCATCGTGAGCATCGGGGACATCGTCAAGCACCGCATCGACGAGCTGCAGGCCGAACGCGACCAGCTCGTCGGCTACATCCAGCAGTAACCCTCCCGGACGAGGGGCCTGATCTCACTTACCGTAGGGGCATGACGACTCAGGCCGTAGGGGCATGACGACCGAGGCCGTGCAGGGCAGCGGCGGCGCCCCCGGCTCGCCGGACGCTGCCCGGGTCGGCCCGTACCGCCTGCTCCAGCCGCTCGGCGAGGGCGGCATGGGCGTCGTCCACCTCGCCCTCGACCCCCACGGCCGTGCCGTCGCCCTGAAGATCCTGCGCCCCCACGTCGCCCACGACCCCGGCGCCCGGACCCGGCTGCGCCGCGAGGTCGACGTCCTCGGGCGCATCCGTGACCCACGCGTCGCCGCTGTGGTCGATGCAGACCTCGACGGCGACCGCCCCTACCTCGTGACCCGCTACGTGCCCGGTCCGCCGCTCGACGAGGTGGTTCGCGAGCACGGGCCGATGCGCGGGGACCAGCTGCTGCGCCTGGGTCGGGGACTCGCCGAGGCGCTCGACGTGATCCACGAGGCGGACGTCATCCACCGCGACCTCAAGCCGGGCAACGTGCTGATGCTCGATGAGGACCCCGTCCTCATCGACTTCGGCATCGCCCACGTCGCCGACGACGTCCGCATCACCATGACCGGCCTGGTCATGGGCACGCCCGGCTACCTCTCGCCCGAGGTCGTCGAGGGCGCGCCCGTCACCGAGGCGACCGACTGGTGGGGCTGGGCGGCGACCCTGGCCTTCGCGGCCAGTGGCGCCTCGCCCTTCGGGCGCGGACCCATGGACGCTGTCCTGTCCCGGGTGAGCCGCGGCGAGGCGGACCTCGGCGGCGTGGACCCGCGGCTCGCGCCGCTGCTGTATGCCGCGTTGTCACCCGAGCCGCGCCAGCGCCCCGACGCCGACGAGGTGCTCGACGCGCTCGAGCGCTACGCGCACGGACGGCCGGTGACCGAGGCGCTCAGCGCGCCCACGCGGCACACCCAGGTCCTGGAGCAGGGCAGCACCCACCAGCTGGACCGGCCCCCGGTGGCCTTCCGGGAGCCCGAACCGGAGCTGGTGCCCTGGGAGGAGCCCGACGAGGAGGTCTCCGACTGGCAGGCGGCCTGGGAGACCGGGGCCGGGGAGCCAGACCCGCGGATCGGGCGCGACATGCGCACCGGCACCCTGCTGGTCCTGCTCCTCGCCGTCGTGGCCGCCGCTGCCAGCTTCCCCGTCGCGACCGCCGGGTTCGCGGTGGTCTGGTCATGGGCCGCCCGCACCGCCGACCGTTCGGTGACCTCGCTGGTGGTGCGGCGCCACAGCAGGGGCAGGCGCCGCTCGGACGTGCCCTTTGCCGTGGCCGCCAGCCCCTGGCACGTCGTCGTCGGGGCGCTGGCCACCGTGGTGAGCGCGGTGCTGCCGATGGTCGTGGGGACCTGCGCGGTGTTCAGTGCCGCGCTCGCGACCACCGCCGTGACCGGCGGCTCGCCGCACCCGGACGCCGCCATCCCGCTCGCCGTCGGCGCACTCCTTGCCGTCCTGACCGCGTGGTGGGGACCGGGCGGGTCGGGCCTGCGCCGAGGCTCGCGCAGCATCCTTCGTGGCGTCGTCCGCGGCGCCACCGCCACTCGGGTGGCGGTCGTCGTCGGGCTGGTGCTCGGTGCCGGCTTCGTGGTCTGGGGGCTGCAGCACGGCGGTCAACCGCACTGGTGGCCCTGGCAGGCGCCCGGCTCGTTACTGCCCAGCGGCCTCGGCCTGGGCTGAGCGCCGCGACGATGGCTGGAGAACGCCGCAGGCCGCGCAGCCGCCGGCTGCACGCCGACCCCGCGCGCATCTGGCAGGGCGAGGAGGTCACCGAGACCCTGCCGATGGTCGAGGCCCTGCGACACACACCCTACCGCAACCCACGGGTGCGCCAGGCCGCGGCACAGGAGCGCGAGGCGCGCGCCTCGCTCGACCTCGCGCTGCGCGTCGGCGAGCTGATGCTGCGCTGCGGCGCGGGCGCCCCCCAGGTGGAGTCGTCGGTGGTGGCGGTCGCCGCCGCCGCTGGCCTCGACCAGCTCGAGGTGGACATCACCCTGCAGTCGCTGCTGGTGCAGTGCACCACGCCGTCCGGCACCCCGCTGACGATGCTGCGCGTGGTGCGCTCCTCGACACGCGACTTCGCCCGGCTCAGCGACGTCCACGAGTTCGTCGAGAGACTCGTGGCAGGCGACTACGACCGTGAGGGCGCGGCGGAGCGGCTGCGGGAGATCCGGCGGGCGCCACGCTTCTGGCCGCGCTGGGTCGTGCGGGCCGCCAGCGGACTGGTGGCCGGTGCGGTCGCGGTCATGCTCGGCGCCGGGCCGGTCGCGGCCCTGGTCGCCGCCGGCTCCGCGCTGCTCGTGGCGCGGGTGGGGCGTGCGCTCGGCCGCCAGGGGCTGCCCGAGTTCTACCAGGCGGCCTTCGGCGGGTTCGTCGCCACCGTGATCGCCTGGGGTGGCTACATCCTCGGCGCCCACGGATGGCTGCCCGTGTCGTCGTCGGAGTTCGCGTTCATCGTCGCGGGCGGGATCGTGGTGCTGCTGCCGGGGCGGACGGTGGCGAGCGCCTTCGAGGACGCCATCTCCGGCTACTCCGTCACGGGGGCGGGTCGGCTGTTCGCGGTCTTCCTGGTGACGGCGGGGATCATCCTGGGGGTCGCCTCCGGGCTGTCGGTGACGCGGGCGCTCTCGGGCGCGTTCGACCTCGACGCCGTCGAGCCGTCGATCGTCGCGACCCGGGCACTGAGCGCCCCGGTCCTGGTGGCGGTGCTCGGTGCCTGCGTGGTGGGCATGGCCGGCGCGGTCTCGCTGCGCAGCCGTCGTCGGCTCGTGCTGCCCGCCGGCCTGCTTGCGGGGGTGGCCGTGGCGGTCTCGGTGGGCGTCGCCCGGGTCGACGCGTTCGGGGCGCTCACGGCTTCCGGCATCGCCGCCCTGGTGCTGGGCTGCGCCGGTCGGCTGCTGGCCCTGCGGCTGGGCGCTCCCGCCATGGTGCTGGTCGTGCCGGGCAGCTACAGCCTCCTGCCGGGTCTGGCGATCTTCCGTGGACTCTACGAGATGGTCAACGGGTCCGGTGCCCAGGCCGGCAGCCTGTCCCTGCAGGGCGGTATCACCACGCTGCTCGGCGCGATGGCCGTGCTGCTCGCGATCGCCGCCGGCAGCGTGCTCGGGGACTTCCTGGCCGCGCCGTTCGACCACCGGATCGTGCAGAAGCGCCGGGCCCGGCGCCGTTGAGTCCTCAGTAGCACGGGGCTCGGGCAGGGCAACAGCCCACGACCGTCGATCGGTCCGTTCGGACGACCTGGCGACCTCGCCGACTTGTGGCTCGCCGGCGCGGACCCTAGCGTGGTCTGCGGTGCCCAGCACGGTTGGTGTGCCACGCACTCACAAGTGAACACGGCATACCCAGATGCGTGCCCGCAGCGCCGAACCTCGTCAGGCGGGCAACTCGCCGGAAGCCTTCCGGGCAGGACGAGGGTGGGGGAACCACCGTGACCCGGCCCATGCGGCCGCAGGTCTTGGGGTGAAGCCGGTTCGCCGGCCGGGCGCCTGACAGCCCGAACCCGACAGCTCACCTCTCAGGCGCACGTCAGGAGAGGAAGTCCCCCCGCAATGTTCTATGCCCCGAAGCACTCC
>JAICSZ010000415.1 GCA_025936615.1 Pedococcus sp.
TCCCGCTGTGGCAGGCGATGCGGTTCGCCGCACCCGCGCTGGCCGCGGGCAACGTGGGTCTGCTCAAGCATGCGAGCAATGTGCCCCAAACCGCGCTTTTCATGGAGGAGCTCTTCCGGGACGCCGGCTTCCCCGACGACGTGTTCCAGACGCTGCTGATCGGCAGCAGCAAGGTCGACGCCGTGATCCGCGACGACCGGGTCGCCGCGGCCACGCTGACCGGCAGCGAGGGCGCCGGGGTGGCCGTGGGCCGCACCGCCGGCGAGTCGCTGAAGAAGGTGGTCCTCGAGCTCGGCGGCTCGGACGCCTTCGTGGTGATGCCCTCGGCCGACCTCGCCAAGGCCGCGAAGGTGGCCACCACCTCCCGCTGCCAGAACAACGGGCAGTCCTGCATCTCCGCGAAGCGGTTCATCGTGCACACCGACGTGTACGACGAGTTCGTCGACCTGTTCGCCAAGGAGATGAAGGCGCTCAAGGTCGGGGACCCGATGGAGGACGGCACCGACGTCGGACCGCTGGCCACCGAGCAGGGCCGCGCGGACGTCGAGGAGCTGGTCAAGGACGCCGTCGACAAGGGCGCCACGGTGCTCGTCGGCGGTGAGCGGCCGGACCGCGACGGCTGGTGGTACCCGCCCACGCTGCTCACCGACGTCACCGAGGACATGAACATGTACCTCGAGGAGGTGTTCGGTCCCGTGGCCCAGGTGCACCGCGCCCGGGACATCGAGGAGGCCGTGCGCATCGCGAACGCCACCCGCTTCGGGCTCGGCTCCAACGCATGGACCAACGACGCGCAGGAGCAGGAGGTCTTCGTCCGCGACCTCCAGGCGGGGCAGACCTTCATCAACGGCATGGTCACGTCGTTCCCGCCCCTGCCGTTCGGCGGCATCAAGGCATCGGGCCACGGCCGAGAGCTCGCCGCCCACGGGATGCGGGAGTTCACCAACATCAAGACCGTCTGGGTGGGCTAGGCCAGGCAGACCTCGCCCCGGGGGGCTCGGGCACCTCAACCAGCGGGGGTGCGGGGGCGCGTCGTTGGTTGAGGTGCGAGCCGCTAGGCGAGCCTCGAAACCGTGGTCGCCTTCGCGCGTGGGTGCGGGTGGTTTCGAGGCCCTCGCCCCGGGGGCTCGGGCACCTCAACCAGCGTCGGCTCGGGCACCTCAACCAGCGTCGGCTCGGGCACCTCAACCAGCGCCGGCTCGGCACGTCAACCAGCGTCGCCTGAGCACCTCAACTAGGTTTGCCCCCATGGACGCCGTTCTCGAGCTCGCCGACGTCACCGTGCGCCGCGGTGAGGCCACGCTGCTGGACGGGGTCGAGTGGACGGTGCGAGCCGACGAGCGATGGGTCGTCCTGGGGCCCAACGGAGCCGGGAAGACCACGCTGCTTCAGGTCGCCTCCGCCCACATCCATCCGACCTCCGGTGTCGCCGGCATCCTCGGTGAGGTCCTGGGGACCGTCGACGTCTTCGAGCTGCGTCCCCGCATCGGGCTGACCAGCGCCGCCCTCGCCGAGCGGGTGCCCCGCGCCGAGCGCGTGCACGACGTGGTGGTCTCCGCGTCGTACGGCGTGATCGGTCGGTGGCGGGAGAGGTACGACGAGCTCGACCACGCCCGGGCGGACGCGCTGCTGCACGACGTAGGCGCGGCGCACCTGCGCGACCGGACGTTCGGCACGCTCTCGGAGGGTGAGCGCAAGCGGGTGCAGATCGCGCGCGCCCTGATGACCGACCCCGAGCTGCTGCTGCTCGACGAGCCGGCCGCCGGTCTCGACCTGGGCGGGCGCGAGGACCTGGTCTCGACGCTGTCGAGGCTGGCCCGCGACGAGGAGTCGCCGGCGACGGTGCTGGTCTCCCACCACGTCGAGGAGATCCCTCCCGGGTTCACCCACGGACTGCTGCTGCGGCGTGGTGGCGTGGTCGCCGCCGGGCCGCTCGAGGAGGTGCTCACCCAGCAGCGCCTGTCGGCGACGTTCGGCATGCCCCTGCTGCTCACGCACCAGGATGGCCGGTGGGCGGCGCGCCGTCGCCAGCCACGGTCGTCGGGCTCTGGCTAGGCTGAGTGCATGCAGCTCCCCGAGGGGTTCGACGCGTGGCCGGTCTGGCTGGGCCTGGCCGTGGTCCTCGGCGTCCTCGAGCTGTTCAACCTCAACCTGATCCTGCTGATGCTGGCCGGCGGTGCGCTGGTCGGCATGCTGGCAGCACTCGTCGGCCTCCCGGAGTGGGCGCAGATCGCCGCTGCGGCCGCCGCGGCGGTCGCCGCGCTGTCGATGGTCCGGCCCAGTGTCGTCAGGCGGCTGCACGCCGGGCCCACCCTGGTCCTCGGCCACGAGGCGCTCGTCGGCCGCCAGGGTGTCGTGGTCGAGCAGGTCTCCGCCGAGGGCGGCCAGGTCCGGATCGGCGGCGAGCTGTGGACCGCGCGTCCCTACGACGAGACCCTGGTGATCAAGCCCGGCGCCAGGGTCGACATCTTCGAGATCAAGGGGGCCACCGCCCTCGTCCACGAGGTTCCCGAGCTCGACTGAGACGTCGAGGGTCGGGCCGCAGGTTTTGTTTCATCCGATGACAAAGAGAGGACACCATGCCTACAGCAGCACTCGTCGTGCTCGCCCTGGTGGTGGTTTTCGTGGTCAGCGTCCTGGTCAAGACGGTGCGGATCGTGCCGCAGGCCCGA
>JAICSZ010000193.1 GCA_025936615.1 Pedococcus sp.
GACCACGGTGTTGCCCATGAGCGCCGGCGCGGTCGGCAGGTTGCCCGCGATCGCGGTGAAGTTGAAGGGGGTGATCGCGTAGACGAAGCCCTCGAGCGGGCGGTGGTCGGTGCGGTTCCAGATGCCCTTGGCGTTGAGCGGCGGCTGCTCGGCGAGGATCTGGCGCGCGAAGTGAACGTTGATCCGCCAGAAGTCGATGAGCTCGCACGCCGCGTCGATCTCGGCCTGGTAGGCGGTCTTGGACTGCCCCAGCATCGTGGCCGCGTTGAGGTGGGCCCGCCACGGACCGGACAGCAGCTCGGCCGCCTTGAGCAGGATCGCGGCGCGGTCGTCGAAGGCCAGCTCGCGCCAGCCCGGAGCCGCCTCCTTGGCTGCGTCGACCGCCGCCTGGGCGTCACCCTGGGTCGCGTTGCGCATCGTCCCGAGGACCTTGCGCCGGGCGTGCGGCTGCCGGACCTCGATCTTCTTGCCGGTGCCCAGCACGTGGACGCCACCGATGGTGTGCGGCAGGTCGATGCTCTGGTTGCCCAGCTCGGCGAGGGCCACCTCCAGCGAGGCCCGCTCGGGACTGCCCGGCGCGTAGTCGAGGACCGGCTCGTTGACGGGGGTGGGTACCTGGGTGACGGCATCCATGGCGTGCGGCTCCTCAAGGGTCACTTGGCAGGGCCCACCTATGGTGTCATGTATGCCGACGCCCCATGAAAGCGCCGACCTCGCCTACCGCTGGTCCGGGCCGGCGTCCGAGGCGCCCACGATCGTGCTCCTGCACGGCCTCGGCGACTCGGGCGACTGCTGGCCCGACGCGGTCCGGCGCTGGTCCACGACGTACCGCGTCGTCGGGCTCGACCTGCTCGGGCACGGCCGCTCACCGCGGTTCACGCCGGCGCAGCTGGCGAGCGAGGACCCGATGGAGGCGATGTATGCCGCCGCCGAGGCCACCACCGCGCGGCTCGTCGCCGAGCGCGGGGGTCCGCTGCTGCTTGCGGGGCACTCGATGGGTGGTGGCATCGCCGGTGCGCTGGCAGCACGTCGGCCCGACCTCGTGGGCGCCGCCGTCCTGGAGGACCCCGCTTGGCGCGACCCCGCGGACCGCGTCCAGCCGCGTGAGGTCGTGCGCGAGCGCATGGCGGACTGCCGGGCGTTCGCCGACGACCCGCAGGGCCAGCTCGAGCAGGGCAGGGCGGACAACCCGACCTGGCCAGAGGCGGAGCTCGCGCCGTGGGCTGAGTCCAAGAGCCAGGTCGACCTCGACTTCCTCGACCTCGGCATCGCGAACCTGCTCGAGCCATGGGACGACATCGTGGGCGCGATCTCGGTGCCGACGATGGTGCTGCTGGCGGAGCGCGGCGGACCCGTGCTCCCCGAGGTCCGTCAGCGCGCGGCTCGGATCGACAACCCCCACCTCGACATCCGGGTGGTCCCCGGAACGGGGCACTGCATCCGCCGGGACGACGCGGCGGCCTACCACGCCCTGGTCGACCCCTTCCTCGCCGAACACTCCGCAGTCTTTGAGGGCTCTGACGTGCCCTGACCCGTCAAAGCCCTCAAAGACTCGCGGGGGTGGCGGGTCAGAGGAGGCGCAGGACCTCGTCGAGCTCGGTGGCGTCGTACCAGAGCAGGTCGCTGGTGCCCTCGTCACCGGCGTTCTCGTCGACGTGGAAGGCCACGACCCGCCGCAGCGGCACCGGCTCGGACACCACCACGGCGGAGTCGGCGTCGCCCTCGACGGTGACCCAGTCCGGGTCGACGTCCGCGGCCGCGATGACCCGCTTGCGCGCTGGCCCAGCGGCATCCGAGGCGGCAGCCGCGGCCTCCGTCAGCGCGGCATACTCCCACTCCTCCTCGTCACCGTCGGGCAGCGCGCGTTCGACCCGGTCGGTGACCGCGAAGGCGCGCAGCGGCGCGGGTCGCACCTCGCGGTCTGCGGCGAGGCGACGCACGCCCTTGGCGTCGAGCGGCAGGTAGATCCGGGTCTGGCTCATCCCACGTCCTCGAAGTCGGTCCGGCTCGGCAGTGGCGCCGGGTCGCGCAGCGCGACCGCCGAGGTGCGCAGCGACGTCTCGATGACCTGCGGCCGTCGCGCCACGTCCATGAGGTTGGCCCCGAACGCCTCGAGGTCCTCCTCCCCCGGTCCCAGCATGGTGACCTCTGCGCCGTCCTTGTGCACCTTGTGCAGCTCGCGCAGGGCCCGCAGCGTGACCCGGTTGCGCCACTGCCGCTCGACCCGGGTCCGCCACTGCCGCGGCGCGTCGCGCACGAAGCTGACCTGCGGGGCCAGCACGAACACCTCGTCGAGCCCACGCCCCACCATCAGGTCGAGGTTCGTCGACGACCAGGCGCCACCGTCGATGTAGCGGTGCCCACCGATCTGCACCGGCTGGTACCAGCCCGGGATCGCGCACGAGGCCATCACGGCGTCCGACAGGTCGGCCTCGGGCGCAGGCTCTCGCCCGAAGGCCACCCGTTCGCCGCTCTCGTAGTCCAGCGCCACCACGCACACGCCCTCCCGCGGTGCCCACCCGGACGGGACCACGTGACCGACGAGTGCCCCCACCGCCTCGAGGCTGCCACGCCCCTCCGGCAGGACCGCCGACAGGATCGCCGTCGGCGGCAGCTGGCGCAGGTGAAGGGCGTTGCGCCGCAAGAGCTCTCGTGACCCCACACCGAACCTGGGCAGACCCGGTCGGTCCCCGCCCGTGTCTCTCTCGTAGTCCCATGCGTGGCCGGCGAGCGGGCCGACGTCGATGGCGCCCTCCAGCTGGTGCGCGAGCAGGTCGACGACCGGCACCTGGGCGCCGAGCAGGGCGGCGAGCACCGCACCGGCAGACGTCCCCACGTAGTCGTCGAAGTCGCGCGCGTCCATGCCGAGCTGGTCCTCGAGGGACTTGAGCGCCCCCACCATCCAGGCGGCACCGAGCACCCCGCCGCCTCCGAGGACCAGCCCCCGGCGCGGTCGACGGGTGTCCCCGGAGCCGGGCCGAGGGGTCGCGGTCATCGGGCCTTGGTCCGGTGGCTGTCGAGGAGCTCGCCGAGGGAGTCGACGATGCTCTGCCCGAGCACGTCGGTGTCCGGCATCGAGTCGCGGTCGGCGTTGAGCCCGTAGTAGACCCCGCCGTCGTAGGAGGTGAGGCCGATGGACAGGGCCTGCCCCTTGGCGAGCGGCATCACGGGGTAGGTGGACAGCATCCTGGCCTCACCGGCATACAGGGTGTGCTGGGGGCCCGGCACGTTGGTGATGACGACGTTGAACAGCCGGCGCGACATCGCCGAGCCCAGCCGGGCGCCGAGCGAGTGGATCGTCGGCGGCGCGAAGCCGGCGAGGTTGGCGAGCGAGTCCGCACCGACCGCCTGGCCGCCCTCCATCTGCTGGCGCATCGCGAACGCGATCTGGTGCAGCCGCATCGACGCCCCCGGCTCCCCCACCGGCAGGTCCACGAAGCACGCGGTGAGCCGCGACCCGACCTGGTTGGCCTCGACGTCGTACATGCTCACCGGCACCATCGCCCGCACCGTCGTGCCCGAGTGGACGGCCTCACCGCGGGTCAGCAGCCACGAGCGGAAGGCCCCGGAGATGGTCGCCAGCACGACGTCGTTGATCGTGACGTCGTCGGCGAAGCTGCCCCGGGCCAGCCGGCTGCGGACCTTCTTGTAGTCGTCGAGGTCGGTGCCGATCATGACGTAGCGGCGCGCCTCCCCGACCGAGGCGTTGAGCGGCGAGGAGGGCGCGGGGCGAGCCGCGGTGCGGGCCAGCGTCGACACGACGTCACCGGCCGCGCTGAGCGCCCGCTGCCCGACCGCCTTGACGTCGACGAACCCGCCGCGGATGTTCTCGACGACCTCGCTGGGCCGGCGCACCGCGTCGACCAGGGCGCCGGTGAGCAGCTCGACGTCGCTCGGCTCGCGCGACGGCCGCCAGGTGTCGGTCACCAGCGCGTCGACCGCGGGGTCGCCGTCGACGATGACGTGCGCGATGTCGACCGCGTTGACGCCGTCGACGAGCGCCTGGTGGCTCTTGGTGACGATCGCGAAGCGGCCCTCGGCGAGGCCCTCGACGAGGTACACCTCCCACAGCGGCCGTGTGCGGTCCAGGGCGCGGGGCTGGATGCGGGCGACGAACTCCTGCAGCTGCTCGTCGGTGCCCGGCCGCGGCAGCGCGGAGCGCCGCACGTGGTAGGTGATGTCGAAGTTCTCGTCGTCGACCCAGACGGGGTTGGCGAGCCGGCCGGGGACCTGGCGGATCCGCTGGCGGTAGCGCGGGACGAAGGCGATCCGCTGGCTGATCAGCTGCACCAGCCGGTCGTGGTCGAAGCCATCGCTCGGTGGCTCGAACACCATGACCGAGCCCACGTGCATCGGCGTGGTCGACTCCTCGAGGTAGAGGAACGACGCGTCGAGGGAGCTCAGGCGGTCGGGCACCCCCACATCGTGTCAGAAACGGTTGCCTACACTGCGGAGCGTGAGGACGCCGACGCCGCGACAGGCGCTTTCGTATGCCGCCGGGCTGGCCCTCGGGGCCAGCCTCACCGCCTGCGGCGGGTCCCCGTCGACGAGCTCGACCACGTCGACCCAGTCCCCCGCGCCCCCGTCGTCCACCGCCTCGGCGCCCAGCCAGTCCTCCGCCACCGGCCCGGGCGAGGTGCCGCCGACCGGCCGTACCTTGGCCGTGACCGTGCGCGGGAAGACCGTCACGCCGGCGCCCTCCACCGTCGACCTCGAGGTGGGCGAGAAGCTCGCCTTGACCGTGACCGACGACCAGGACAACGTGCTGCACATCCACGGCTTCGACATCGAGCAGAACCTGGTGGCCGGGCAGCCGCTCACCGTCACCCTCATCGGCAAGCGGCCCGGCACCTACGAGGTGGAGACCCACGACCCGGAGCTGCGGCTGCTCAAGATCGCCGTCCGGTGACCCCGGGCGCCGTCATCGGGGGGCTCGTCGCCCACGGCGTCGTGTCGCGCGAGGTCCTGCCGCTGCCGTTCACCCTGCTGCTGATCGGCGCGGGCGCCGCACTGGTCGTCTC
>JAICSZ010000267.1 GCA_025936615.1 Pedococcus sp.
CCCTCGTCTTCTTCCCCACCGGCGCGCGCCCCCAAACCGGCTGTTGCGTGGGTCCCCGCGCTTTTTTTTGCGGGGTTTCGCCCCCCACCTCCCTTTTTGCGGGGGAGGGCGGTCAGGCGGCCCGGTCGCGCAGCTGTCGGGCCACGGCCACGGCGGCGGCTCGGCCGGCACGGTTGGCGCCGATGGTGCTGGCGGACGGCCCATAGCCGACGAGCTGGATGCGCGGGTCCACCACGGCCGTCGTGCCGTCCAGCTGGATCCCGCCCAGTGGCGAGCGCAGGCGCAGCGGCGCCAGGTGGGCGATGTCGGGCCGGAAGCCGGTGGCCCACAGGATCACGTCGACCGGCTCTAAGCTGCCGTCGGCCCAGCGCACGCCGGTCGGTTCGATCCGCTCGAACATCGGACGCCGCTCGTAGGCACCGAGCCGCTGCGCCTCCCGCTCCTGCTCGCGCAGCGCCAGACCGGTCACGCTGACCACGCTGCGCGGCGGCAGCCCGCGCCGGACCCGCTCCTCGACCAGGGCCACGGCGGCCCGCCCGGCCTCACGGTCGAAGTCGTCGGTGCGCCAGACCGGTGGTCGGCGCGTCACCCAGAGGGTGTCCGTGACCGGCGCCAGCTCACCGAGGAACTGCACCGCGGAGGCGCCGCCACCGACGACGAGCACCCGTCGGCCGACGAAGGACTCCCGGCCGGGGTAGTCGACCGTGTGGAGCTGCTCGCCCGCGAAGGTCTCTGTCCCGCGGTAGTGGGGGACGAACGGCCGGGTCCACGTGCCGGTGGCGTTGACGAGGGTCCGGGCCGTCCACCGCTGCGTGCCGGCGTGCACGACCAGCAGGTCGCCCTCGCTCGTGACGCGGTCGACCCGCACCCCGTGCAGCACCGGGAGCGCGAACCGCTCCTCGTAGTCGCCGAACCATTCCGGCACCACGAGGTTCGCGCGCGCCGCCGAGGTTCCCGGCGCCGGCGCGTCCGGCAGGTCGGCCACGCCGTGGACGTCCGCCATGGACAAGGAGTCCCAGCGGTGCTGCCACGCGCCGCCGGGCAGCTCGTTCGCATCGAGCACGACGTGCCGGGCGCCGAGGCGCACCAGGTGCCGCGAGGTCGACAGTCCCGCCTGCCCGGTGCCGACCACCACCGTGTCGAGGACCGTTGGCGTGGTGGGGAGGGAACCGGGGCGCACGTCGTGGTCAACGCCCCAGCACTGCCCGGTATGCCGCGTGGCCGGCTCGCGAGCGGACGCGACTCGGGTCTGCGCGCCGTGGTCACGGCGGAGGGGTACCTGCCGGTGTGGGCTATGCCCGGCGTGCGCCCGCTGGTGTCGGCTCGTCCGTCGCGGTGACCGGCCCGGTCAGCGAGTCGTAGGCGATGAAGTAGGTCGGCCGCGCCTGCATGTGTGCGTACATGCGGCCGACGTACTCGCCGAGGATGCCGAGGCAGAGCAGCTGGACGGCGCCCACACCCGCGACGGCGACGACCGTGGACGTCCAGCCGGGAAGGGTGTGGCCGAGCGCCATCGAGACCAGCGCGAAGACCAGCAGGGCGAGGGCGCCGAGCCCACCGAGCAGGCCCAGCCAGGTCGCTGCTCGCAGGGGAGCGGTGGAGAAGCCGGTGACGCTGTCGAGCGACAGCCGGATCATCTTGGCCAGCGGGTACTTGGACTTGCCGGCCGCTCGCTCGTCGCGGCGGTAGGTGACCGACGCCGAGGGGAACCCCAGCGCGGGGACGACGAAGCGCAGCACCCGGTGGTGCTCGGGGAGGGCGTTGACGGCGTCCACCGTCGCCCGCGACATCATCCGGTAGTCGCCGGCGTCGACCTGCGCGTGCGTGCCGGACATGGTGCGGATCAGGCGGTAGAACGCCCGGGCGCTGAGTCGCTTGAACGCCGAGTCGGTGGAGCGGTCGCTGCGCACGCCGTAGACGACGTCGACGCCCTGGGAGCGGGCGGCAGCGAACATCTGGGTGATGACCTCAGGCGGGTCCTGCAGGTCCGCGTCGAGGGTGACGACGTAGTGGCCCTGAGCGGCGGCCAGGCCGGCGGAGATCGCTGCCTGGTGGCCGGCGTTGGCGCGCAGCCGGACGATGCGCAGCTCTGGCCAGTCGCGGTGCAGGCGCTGGAGGACGACCGGTGTGGCGTCGCTGCTGCCGTCGTCGACGGCGAGGACCTCGTATGCCGTGTGCAGCCCGTCCGCGACCGGACGCAGGCGCTGCGCGAGCAGTGGCAGCACGTCCTCCTCGTTGTACACGGGGATGACGACGCTGAGCTCGGGGGTCAGCTCGGAGGCCACCTCGAAGGTCATGGCGTCAAGGGTAGGGCGAGGTGCTGTGCGGATGCCGGGCTGCGGCTGTGGACGACCCAAAAGGTTGAGGGCCCCTCGAAGTATGAGTTCGAGGGGCCCTCGGCGGGGATCCTCCCAGCCGCTGGCGAAGCCAGCCACTGGAGTGGATCTCCGGTGCGGTCTCCGGCTCCACCGAGGTGGTGCCTTCCTCCGCGTGCGGGTCGCGGTGCCACCGAGGTGGCTCCGTGTCCCACGGGTTGTGGTGTCGATGTCCCCCGCCGAAGCGGGTGCGGTGTCAGCCACGGTGGTGCAGGTTCCAGGGCCGGCGAACCGGTCCGGGCTCCTGCACCCGTCGATCGCCCACGACCCGGCAAGCCGAGACGTGGCCACTGCGACGGTGGCGTCCTGGCCTGCTCCGGCGAACCGGCGCACCCAGGTCGATGCGATCTGGTCAACGGGCTCGGTGTTCCTCCGTGGCGTCGCCCACGGACCCTGGACCCGAAGGTCCTGGGACCCCGTCCGGGCGGACCCGGTCGAGGCGGTCCACCGTTATCCGGTCGACCTGTGCTTCGGTCTCGGAGTCGTTCCGGGTTTCCCCTTCCCGACCCTCCGTCCGGAGCGCGTGAGAGATTTCTAATGGCCCGATCCATTGCCCCGCAATAGGTTTCGCGAACTTTCTTTCGTCCACGGTTTTCCCACACCACTGTCCACACCCGGCTGCGCACGGAACCCGATGTTGTGCACAGCCCTGTGCACAACATCAGTGGACAGGCGGCCGCGAGGTGACCACGCGGCATACCGGGGCGTCCCGTCCGCGGGCACCCTCCTGACGGGTACGCTGTGCGCATGTCGTCGTCTCTGTCGAACCTGTTCGCCGCGGCCGAGGAGCACCACCGTGAGCTGCCGATGCCCGTGGAGTTCTACGGCGCCCTGGCGTTCATCCTGTTCCTGGCCGCGCTGGGGCTGCTGTGGTCCTTCCGCGGCACCGCGCGCAACGTGCGCCAGGACGGGCCCAACCAGAGCCACGACCACCACTGAGCTGCGTATGCGTCTCGGGGTGATGGGTGGCACGTTCGACCCCATTCACCACGGGCACCTGGTGGCCGCCTCGGAGGTGCAGGCGCTCTACGGCCTCGACGAGGTCGTCTTCGTCCCCACCGGTCGGCCGTGGCAGAAGGACGAGCGCGAGGTCAGCGCCCCGGAGCACCGCTACCTGATGACCGTCGTCGCGACGGCGTCGAACCCGCGGTTCACGGTCAGCCGGGTCGACATCGACCGTCCCGGCCTCACGTACACGATCGACACCCTGCGCGACCTGCACGCGCAGCGACCCGGGGACGAGCTGTTCTTCATCACCGGGGCCGACGCGCTGGCCCAGATCCTGTCGTGGAAGGACGCCGAGGAGCTGTTCGAGCTGGCCCACTTCGTCGGGGTCACCCGGCCCGGGTACCCACTGTCCGAGTCCGGCCTGCCGGGGGACCGGGTCACCCTCCAGGAGGTTCCGGCCATGGCGATCAGCTCCACTGACTGCCGTGCCCGGGTGGAGCGCAGTGAGCCGGTCTGGTACCTCGTGCCCGACGGAGTCGTGCAGTACATCAACAAGTACCGCCTGTATGCCGCGGGGTCACCCGCCGCCGTGCAGGCACGTCAGTAGGAGTGCAGTGCCCGCAACGACGCGTTCCCTCGAGCTCGCCAGGACGGCCGCTGCCGCGGCCGACGACAAGCTCGCCACCACCGTCGCCGGTATCGACGTCAGCGAGCAGCTGGCGCTGACCGACGTGTTCGTCATCGCGTCGGGATCGACCGACCGGCAGGTCGGCGCGATCGTCGACGAGATCGAGGACAAGCTGCGTGAGCTGGGCGCCAAGCCGATTCGCCGCGAGGGTGAGCGGGACGGCCGGTGGGTCCTGCTCGACTTCGGCGACATCGTCG
>JAICSZ010000099.1 GCA_025936615.1 Pedococcus sp.
CGGCGAGCTGTCAGTCGGCTGGCAGCGACAGCACGAACCTGCCGGCGGCGTCACGGTGCTCGACGAGGTCGAGGTCAGCCATTGGAGTCCCTTCGTGAGCTCGCGGCCGACGCTACCTGCCTGCGCAGCCAGCCGGGCATGGCCCACCGCGGCACGGCGATGAACACCCCGACCACGGCCGCCAGCAGTGCCACCACCTGGACGAGGGTCGACACTGCCCGAAGCGACGGCACGGGGCGGCGATCCGGTCCAGGACATCGGGATTCGCGCCGTGCGTCACGCTCATGCCGACAAACTGGGGCATCCTCCCCGTCCCCAAATGGGGAGCACTACCCGGCGCGTCGCTGTGCGCCGGCCGAGGCGTAGAGGCAGACGGTGGCGGCCATGGCGAGGTTGAGCGACTCGGCGTGGCCGTAGATGGGGACGCGCACCACCTCGTCGCAGCGCTCGCGCAGCTCCTCGGGCAGCCCCCAGGCTTCGTTGCCCATGAGCCAGGCGTGCGGGCCGGTGAGGTCGACGTCGGGCAGGAGCAGGGTGCCGGCGCCATCGGCCGCGAGCACCCGGATGCCGGCGCTGCGAAGCTCCGCCAGGGTCGTCGCGACGTCCAGCCCGGTCACCATGGGGAGGTGGAACAGTGAGCCCACCGTGGACCGGACGACCTTCGGTGCGAAGACGTCGACACTGTTCTCGCTGACGAGGACGGCGTCTGCGCCGGCGGCGTCGGCGCCACGGACCACCGTCCCGGCGTTGCCGGGGTCCCGCACGTTGCTCAGCAGCACGAGCAGGCGCGGACCGCCCGCGAGGACGTCCCGCAGCGCAGCCGTTGCCATCCGGCACACGGCGGCGACGCCCTGCGGCGCCTGCGTGTCACACATCGCGGCGAGCACCTGCTCGCTGACCTCGTGGACGTGCAGGCCGCCCTCCTGCGCGGCCGAGACGATGTCGGTGTGCCGCGCGGCCGCCTCGGCCGTGACGTAGACGTCGCGGACGTCCCCGGCACGGTGGCGGACCGCCTCACGGACCGACTGCGGGCCCTCGGCGAGGAACCAGCCGGTCCGCTCACGCACCGAGCGCCGGGACAGTGCTCGCACCGACTTGACCCGATCGGATCGGGGGTTGGTCAGCGCGGTCACGTCCCGGCGCCCGGTGGGTGGTCTTGCTCAGGCAGACGCGGTCTCGGCGGCCTGCTCGGCAGCCGGGACGTTCGCCCTGGCGATCTCGACGAGCGCGGTGAAGGCGGCCTCGTCGCTGACGGCCAGCTCGGCCAGCATGCGGCGGTCCACCTCGATCTCGGCTGCCTTGAGCCCCTGGATGAACCGGTTGTAGGTCATGCCGTTGGCGCGCGCGCCGGCGTTGATCCGCTGGATCCACAGGCGACGGAAGTCGCCCTTCTTCGCCCGACGGTCGCGGTAGGCGTACCCGAGCGAGTGGGTGACCTGCTCCTTGGCCTTGCGGTAGAGCCGCGAGCGCTGCCCGCGGTAGCCGCTGGCGCGCTCGAGGACGACCCGGCGCTTCTTCTGGGCGTTGACCGCCCGCTTCACGCGTGCCACGTGAGTTCTCCTTGCTGTCTTCAGTCGGCAGGCTGCTGGATGAGCCCGTGCTGTCTTGGTGGGCTCGGCTCAGCGGCCGAGGAGCTTCTTGACCTTCTTGGTGTCCGCCTTGGACACCTCGACGTCGTTCGCGATCGAGCGGGTGTAGCGCGAGGACTTGTGCTCCAGGTAGTGGCGGCCGTTCGTCTGCTCGCGCATGACCTTGCCCTTGCCCGTGATCCGGAAGCGCTTCTTGGCACCGGAGTGCGTCTTGTTCTTCGGCATGGCTGCCGATCTCCTTCGTGTCGACGTGGGTGTCGTCTGTTGCGGGTGGTGCGGGGTGGTTCAGCCTGCTGGGGAGCCTGCCCTCACTCGGCGGTCTGCTCGAGTGCGTCGCCGCCCTCGTGGGCGGGCGCGTTGCCCTCCTCGTGGGCGGGCGCGTTGCCCTCCTCGTGGGCGGGCGCGTCCTCGGCCGCGACGGTGCGGGCGCGGCGCTGCTCGGCCTTGGCCTCGGACTTCTTCTTCGTCGGCGCCAGGACCATGATCATGTTGCGGCCGTCCTGCTTGGGTGCCGACTCCACCGTGCCGAGCTCGAGGACGTCCTCGGCCAGCCGCTGGAGCAGCCGGAAGCCCAGCTCGGGGCGGGACTGCTCGCGGCCGCGGAACATGATCGTCACCTTGACCTTGTCACCGCCCTTGAGGAACCGCTCGACGTGGCCCTTCTTGGTGCCGTAGTCGTGCGGGTCGATCTTGGGGCGAAGCTTGATCTCCTTGATGATCGTGTTCACCTGGTTCTTGCGTGCTTCCCGCGCCTTCATGGCGGCTTCGTACTTGAACTTGCCGAAGTCCATGAGCTTGGCGACAGGAGGCTTGGCCATCGGGGCCACCTCGACGAGGTCGAGGTCCGCCTCGGCTGCCAGTCGCAGCGCGTCCTCGACGCGCACGATGCCGACCTGCTCACCGTTGGGGCCAACCAACCGCACTTCCGGGACCCGGATGCGGTCGTTGATGCGAGGCTCGCTGATGTTGGTGCTCCTTCAGTCAGGAATGCTGGTGGCCGCAGCAACGAGAAGAGGCTCCCCGTCGCCGTTGCGCGGGAAGCCTCACCTGATCCGTCTCGGGACCACCGAGATACGGTATGCCGCGTGGCTGGCGCCCGCGGTGCACACACCTCGGCGACCTCGGGGACCCGGCGACCAGTGGTCGACGCGGGTGGAAGCAGGTGCTGCTTCGCTTGCACACCGCGCCCGAGGGCACGGCCGGTCGATCTGAAAGGCTACCAGCGTGAGCACGCAATCTGCCAATCCCGACCCGGCGCCGGCGCAGGCCGAGCACGAGCGGGCGGCCCGCGACATCGCGGAGGTCCCAGCCGTCGAGGTCATCACCACCGCAGCCGTCCACCTGATGTCTGCCGCTGCGGTCAAGTGCGGCCTCGCCGAGGGGCCGGACGCCCAGGACCAGCTCGACCTCGACGAGGCGCGGCGGTTGATCACGGCACTGGCCGGCCTGGTCACCGCCTCGGCTCCCGACCTGGGCAGCCAGCACGCGGCTCCGCTGCGCGACGGCCTGAAGTCGTTGCAGCTGGCGTTCCGCGAGGCGTCGGTCATCCCCGACCCGCCGGGGCAGGGCCCGGGCGAGAAGCTCACCGGTTCGGTGGTCTGAGTAGATCGGTCGCTCAGGCGGACGGCGCCCCTGCCACCGGCCGACCGACCGTCAGGGCCAGGCGCATGTCCTCCGGCAGCTCCCCCAGCTGGCCGTCCGGTTCGGCGCCCAGGGCGTCGAGGACTGTCGCGAAGAAGCACCTGGCCCCCACGGCTGCGACCACGAGGAACAGCTCCCGGTCCTCGAGGCCGAGACGACGCAGCACATCGAGGTCGCCCGACTCGACCATGGACGGCTCGGCGGCGACCTGCCGGGCGAAGGCCACCAGGGCCGCGTCCAGCTCGTCGACCGGCCCCTCCGGGCCGGCCAGTGCGGCGACCTCGTCGGGGGTGTGGAACAGGTCGGTGAGGAACTTGCCGTGCGCCAGCGCACAGTAGCTCGACCCCCGGGCCTGGGCCGCCGCCATGGTGACCAGCTCGAAGCGCCGTCGGTCCATGGCGCCGCGGACTGCGCCCGCCAGGTGCCGCCAGGCGGCCATCACCTCCGGCTCGTGGCTGAAGAGCGCCGCATAGTTGGGCAGGTACCCCCACAGCTCGCGCTCGGCGGCATACATCGCCGTCACGGACGGCGACGACGCACCACTGGCCGCATCCACAAAGGCCATCGCACCCACCTCCACCTCCATGGTCCCTGCGAGCACCGGCTGCTGGGATCCGGCACCTGACGGAGAAGCTCAGGCCGGAACCTGCGACTCTGTGCCCACCCGTCGCCGTTGTCGGCGCTGACGAGAGCGTCCCGACGTGGCTACCGCCCCGGCGAGGGCGACCAGGACCCCGAGCCCGGCGACGACGGCGAAGCCGGCCGGCCAGCTCGCCCGGTCGACGGCGGCCCCGGCCAGTGGAGCGCCGAGCGCCATGCCGCCCGTCATGAACGAGCCGTGCCAGCCCATCGCCTCTCCCCGCGCAGCGGACGGCACGACCCGGCTGACCTGGTCGACCGTCGCGGTGATGGTCGGTGCGCAGAACAGCCCGGCGACGAAGGCCAGCGCGGCCAGGGAGCCCGCCCCTCCCGCGAGAGCCAAGGGGAGGGTGACCAGTCCCAACCCGCCGAGCAGCCAGAACGCCGAGATCGACCGGTGCAGCCCGCCGTAGACCAGCCCGCCCAGGAGCGAGCCGAGCCCCCACACCGCCAGCACCCCACCGATCGTGGACTGGGCCTCGAAGTGCCGCAGCGCGGCGACGACCGTGATGTCGGTGCCGCCGAGCACGACGGTGGTGGCGGCAGCGGCCAGGCAGACGGTGAGGAACGGTGCACGGAACCAGCTCGAGCGCGCCACCGCGCCGCCCACCGGTGCCGGGTGTCCCGCGTCGTCCACCGGCTCGTCGGGCTCCTCGTGCAGGGCCGGGTTGGCCACCCACAGCAGGACGCCTGCGCCGACCCCGAGCATCTCGATCGTGAACAGCACCCACGAGGTCGGCCACTGCGTCGCCGCCCACACCCCCGCAGCCGGGCCGACCATGAACGACAGCTCCACCGCCACCGAGTCGAGCGAGATGGCGGTACGCCGGTCGTCGTCCGGGACGGCGGCGATGACGGCCTGGCGGATGATCGAGAAGGACGGGATGACGAACAGGCCGGCGAGCGCCGCCAACGCCATCAGCCACCAGTACCCGAGGAACGGGGCCACCGACCAGCACACGGCGGCGACGACGATCGAGGGGACGACCACGCGACGGAGCCCTTGCCTGTCGAGCAGGCGGCCGCGCCATGGTCCACTGACGGCGATCGCGATGGTGGCGGCGGCCGAGACGAGGCCCGCCTCGGCGTAGGTCTCGTGGAGCGTGGACACGACGTGCAGGGTGAGCACCACCCCACCGCCGAAGATGGGCATCCGCACCAGGAAGCCGAGGAGCAGCGCCTGGCGCAGCGCACGGCTGGCCAGGACGCGGCGGTAACGGGCAACGGGCACGGGCTTGATTCTCCCAGCCCCGACCGACCACCGACGACTGCTTATCCGCGGGTAGGTTCCACCGGTGAGCATCTACCACCTCGCCGAGCCGGAGCACTGGGCGGCGGTGTCCTCCGGAGGGAGCTACACGCGGTCGACCCGCGGGCGCACGTTGGAGCAGGAGGGGTTCGTCCACTGCTCCACCGACGAGCAGTGGCCGGTCGTTCGGCGCAAGTTCTACGCCGACGTCGACGGGCCGCTCGTGCTGCTCGAGATCGACGAGAGCAGGCTCCCGCAAGCGCCGGTGTGGGAGGTGGGCGACCCGGCGACCGGTGAACGCTTCCCGCACCTCTACCACCCGCTGCCGGCCGGCGCGGTGGTCGCGGCGACCGAGCTCGCGCCACCGCACGGCTAACGGATCGCGAAGCCCAGCCCGTCGATCCGAGCCCGGACCTCGCCGTCGGTGGCCAGTCTCTCCCCCACTCCTGTGGCGATTGCCTGCACCTGGTCGGCGGTCAGCCCCGGCACCAGCTCGAGCTCGATGCGCAGCACTCCCCGACCCTCCTCGCCGGGGCCGAGCCGGTGGCCCACGACTGAGTCCTGCTCGCGTACGGCCGCCAGCACGGCCCGGTGGACCACCTCGTCCTCGTGCGCCGGCAGCCACTCGCGCTGCTGGGCCAGGGCCCACACCATGCTCGGCCGCAGCGTGAGCGTCGTCGGCCCGGCCACGTCGAGCACCAGCACGTCGCACCGCTCGGACACGGCCGCCTGGGCGGCACGCGCCGCGGTCACCGGCACCGGGCGCGCCTGTGCGTCCCAGCCGGCCAACGTGCCCAGTGAGGTGAACACGGGGAGCGCGCGCACCCCGTCGGGGGCCACCAGCACGACGGCCGCCATGTCCGTCTGCTTCTCCACCGTCAGCGCGCCGGCTTCTTCGACCTCGGCCGGCTCGGCGACCACGGGCACGAGCAGCCGTGCCGTCGACAGCGCCGCCATCAGGCCCCGCTCGTCGGACGGGTGCTCCAGCGCCGCCACCAGCGCGGCGTCGGCATCGCCGCTGTCCCCGTCGAAGCCGGTCCCGCCCAGCTGCCGGCCCTCGAACGGGACTCCGGCGGAGTCGGCCGGACCGGTCACGGGCGGCCTGCCGCGTCGAGCGCGTCGGGGAGGGTGAAGGCGCCGCGGTAGAGCGCGGACCCGACAATGGCGCCCTCGACCCCGACGGGCACCAGCTCCCGGATCGCCACCACGTCTGCGAGCGCCGACACCCCGCCGGAGGCGACCACCGGACGGTCCGTTCGGGCGCACACGTCGCGCAGCAGCTCGAGGTTGGGGCCGCGCAGCATGCCGTCCTTGTTGACGTCGGTGACGACGTAGCGGGCGCATCCCTCGGAGTCCAGCCGCGCCAGCGTCTCCCACAGGTCGCCGCCGTCCTTGGTCCACCCCCGTGCAGCGAGCGTCGTGCCGCGCACGTCCAGCCCCACTGCCACGCGGTCGCCGTGCTCGGCGATCGCCTGCGCCGTCCACTCGGGGTCCTCGAGGGCCGCCGTGCCGAGGTTGACCCGGCTACAGCCGGTGGCGAGCGCCGCCTCGAGCGACTCGGCGTCGCGGATGCCCCCGCTGAGCTCCACCTTGATGTCGAGCCTGGCGACCATGTCGGCGAGCAGCTGGCGGTTGGACCCCCTCCCGAACGCTGCGTCGAGGTCGACCAGGTGCAGCCACTCGGCGCCCTGTTCCTGCCAGGCCAGGGCCGCCTCGACCGGGTCGCCGAAGCGGCCGCCGGACCCCGCGACCCCTTGGACCAGCTGGACGGCCTGGCCGTCCGCGACGTCGACGGCGGGCAGCAGCTCCAGGCGGGGCGGGACGCTCACGCGGGATCCTCGGGGGTCTTGGTGGGTGGGACTGTGGGGACGTCTGTGGCAGGTGCGGCGCCTTCGTCGAGGGCCGCGAGCCCGCTGCGCTCCTTGAGGAGGAAGTACCCGCCGACGATGAGGAGGCCGAGCACGACCACGCCGATGCGCACCGGCCAGCTGGCGTCGAGCAGCGTCGTGACGAGGAGCAGTCCGACGGCGGTCCCGACGCTTGAGGCCACGGTGGGGGTGCGACGGCGGCGCGAGATGGTGCGGCTCGTGGTGCGACGGCGCCGGCTGGAGGTCGTGCGCTTCGTGGTCGTGCGCTTCGTGGTCGTCCGCTTCCTTGCCGTCACAGGGACCTCACCCAGCTCTCGAGCAGGGACAGGCCGGCGTCGCCGGACTTCTCGGGGTGGAACTGGGTCGCGGAAAGGGGGCCGTTCTCGACGGCCGCGACG
>JAICSZ010000468.1 GCA_025936615.1 Pedococcus sp.
CGTCATGGTCATCCGCATCTGCGGGTTCTTGCCGTGGTAGGCCACGTCGCCGTGCGCCGTGAGCGACGTGGCCCCGGACATCCGCATCGACACGTGCGCGGACCCGGCCCTCATCTGCCCGACCGTCAGCGCCTTCACCAGTCCCGCCTTGTCGAGGTGACCGGTGGAGGCTGCCGACGGGCTCGACGAGCCGGCGGACGGGGAGGACGACCACGCAGACGCCGAGCGCTGCGTGTCGCCGGCCTTGTTCGCCTGGTCACCGCCGTTGCAGGCGCTCAGTGCGGTCATCGCCGCGACCACGCCGATCGCCGCCAGTGTCCCTCGGACTCGCATGGGTCCCCCGTGTCTCTTCGTCGAACCACCAACTCTAGAGCCTCCGACCGTCGTCTCGTGGCGGTTCGACCGGTCGGGACCTGCGTGCTTGGATGGGCGGCGGACGGAGACAGGTCTCGGGAGGGAGGTGCGGTATGGCGGTGCCCGGGCGCCCCGTGCCCGAGAACGCCCCCGCGGCCCTTGTCTCGACGGAGCTGTTCGCCGTGGACGCCTACCTTCGGGACTTCGAGGCCCGGGTCGAGAGCGTGGACCCCGACGCGCACCGGGTGGCGCTCGGCCGCACGGCGTTCTACCCCGGTGGGGGCGGCCAGCCCCACGACCACGGCGTCCTGAGCTGGTCCGACGGCACCGCGGCGGTGACCCGGGTCGGGCGGGACCAGGGCCGCATCTGGCACTGGCTCGCCGAGGACGCGCCGCTTCCCGACCCCGGCGCCGAGGTGCAGGGCTCGCTGGACTGGCAGCGCCGGCACCTGACCATGCGCACGCACACCGCCCTGCACATCCTCTGCGGGGTGATGTGGGCCGACCACGGCGTGGCGGTCACCGGCGGCAACATGGAGCCCGGCAGGGGCCGGCTGGACTTCCCGCTGCCGTCGATGTCGGCGGAGTTCGGCCGTCAGGTCGAGGCCCGGATCAACGAGGAGATCGCCGCCGCGCACGACATCCTCGTGGAGTTCGTCGGGCGCGAGGTCGCCGACGAGGACCACGCGCTGATCCGGACGGCAGCCAACCTCATCCCCCGCGAGATCGACCCGCTGAGGGTGATCGACATCGTCGGCCTCGACAAGCAGGCGGACGGCGGCACGCACGTGCTCTCGACCGTCGAGGTGGGCCGGGTCCAGGTCACAGGCACCGAGTCCAAAGGCAAGGGCAACAAGCGCGTCCGCCTCGAGGTCCACGACGTCTAGCGGCGCACGGTCACCGTGCCGGTGGCCAGGTCGTGCAGCCCGCGCTGGTCGCGGTTGAACACCAGCGGCGGGACCACGAGACAGACCAGCAGAGAGCGCAGCAGCGCCCGCAGCAGCGACACCGGCCTGCGGTCCAGGCGTACGACGGCCACCCGGGTCAGGAGCTGCCCGAACGACCCGCCGAGCAGCGCCACGAGCAGCCCGCACTCGACCAGGAACACCACCATCGGCAGCCAGCCGCGCCAGCCCCCCGACTGGAGCACGCCGCCCCCGGCGAACGCACCGGCGACCAGCAGGGACGCCACCCAGTCCACGACCAGGGCCAGGACGCGCCGGCCCCAGCCGGCCACGGCTCCCGGGCCTTCGGGGGGCAGGCCGAGACGCTCGCCCGGGTACGTCGTACCGGCTGGTCCCGCGGAGCTCACCCGGCCACGGTACCGACGTCGGTTAACACGGCGGAAACAGACCGGACACCGCCGGGAAACTGCCTCCGCGTATGTTGCCCAGTGATCACAACCCGTTGAGGAGGACGAGTGTTCGCGAACAGCGAGGAGCTGCTGAAGTACGTCAAGGACGAGGGCGTCGAGATGGTCGACGTACGGTTCTGCGACCTGCCGGGCGTGATGCAGCACTTCACGGTGCCGGTCTCGTCGTTCGGCCAGTCCGTGTTCGACGACGGCCTCGCCTTCGACGGGTCCTCGATCCGCGGCTTCCAGGCCATCCACGAGTCGGACATGTCGCTGTTCCCCGACCCCACCACGGCGTACCTCGACCCCTTCCGCTCGGCCAAGACCCTGGTCGTGAACTTCTTCATCCACGACCCGCTCACGGGCGAGGCCTACTCGCGGGACCCGCGCAACATCGCCCGCAAGGCGATGGCGTACCTCTCCAGCACCGGCATCGGCGACACGGC
>JAICSZ010000204.1 GCA_025936615.1 Pedococcus sp.
CCCGACATCGGGAACCACGGGCGTGCCCAAGGTGACCATGCACTTCCACCGCGACATCGCCTCGATCGCCGAGACGTTCGGCAAGCACCTCGTCCGGCTCGCCCCCGACGACCTGGTCGCGTGCACAGCGCCCCTGGCGTTCACGTTCGGGCTCGGCGCGCTGGTCGTCTTCCCCCTCCGCGCCGGCGCCTGCGCCCTGCTCACGGAGAGGGTGACGCCCGCGGAGCTCGCCCAGGTGGTGCAGGACAACGGTGCGACGGCCCTGTTCACCGCGCCCACGGCATACCGGGCCATCGTCATGGAGGGACACGCGGACAAGCTGGCCACGGTCCGCACGGCCGTGTCGGCCGGCGAGCACATCAGCAAGGAGACCTGGGAGGCGGTCCACGAGGCGACGGGCATCCAGGTCATCGACGGCATCGGGTCGACCGAGCTCCTGCACGTCTTCGTGTCCGCTCGCGGAGACGACATCCGGCCCGGCGCCACCGGCACGCCGGTACCCGGGTACCGGGCCGCGATCCTCGACGCGGACGGAAACGAGCTCGGGTCGGACGAGCCGGGGCGGCTGGGGATCATCGGACCGACCGGCTGCCGCTACCTCAACGACGAGCGGCAGCGCGCGTACGTGACGAACGGCTGGAACACCACTGGCGACACCTTCATCCGCGACCCGGACGGCTACTACTGGTTCCAGGCGCGCTCGGACTCGATGATCGTCTCCTCGGGCTACAACATCGGCGGGCCTGAGGTGGAAGCCGCGGTGGACCAGCACCCGGACGTCGCGGAGTGCGCGGTGGTCGGCCGGCCGGACGAGGCCCGCGGGTCGGTGGTGTGTGCGTTCGTGGTGCTGCGTGAGGGGGTGGTCGGCGACGCCGCGAAGGTCCGGGAGATCCAGGACTTCGTCAAGGAGCGGATCGCCCCGTACAAGTACCCACGAGACGTGCGCTTCGTCGACACGCTGCCTCGCAACCCGAGCGGGAAGCTCCAGCACTTCAAGCTCAGGGAGCTCGTCGGGCGGGAGCCCGTGTCGTGAGGGTCGCGGTCATCGGCGGCGGACCGGGCGGGCTCTACCTCGCGGCGCTGCTCAAGCAGCTCGACGCCGGCCACGAGGTGACCGTCTGGGAGCGCAATGCTCAGGACGACACCTTCGGGTTCGGGGTGGTCTTCAGCGACGAGACGCTCGGCGGCATCGAGAACGCCGACCCGGTCGTGGCCGCGCAGATGGCCTCACGGTTCGCCCGGTGGACCGACATCGACATCCACTTCCGCGGCGAGCGGCACACCGTGGGCGGGCAGGGCTTCGCGGCCATGAGTCGCAAGGAGCTGCTGCGCCTGCTGCAGGCGCGGTGCGCCGCGCTCGGCGTGGTGGTGAGCTTCTCGACGGTGGCGCCGGATGTCGACGAGCTGCGTGCGAGCCACGACCTGGTCGTCGCCGCCGATGGCGTCAACTCCGCTGTGCGCCAGCGGTATGCCGCGTCGTTCCGACCCAGCCTCGACTCCCGTCGCAACCGGTTCATGTGGCTGGGGACGGACCTGGTCTTCGAGGCGTTCCAGTTCTACGTCAAGCAGACGCCGTGGGGCACCATGCAGATCCACGGCTACCCGTACTCCGACACGGGATCCACCTTCATCGTCGAGATGCACGAGGACGTGTGGCGCAGCGCCGGGCTCGACGGGACCGAGGGCCAGGCCTTCCCGCCCGGGGTGTCGGACGAGCAGTCCATCGCGCGGATCCGGGAGATCTTCGCCGACGAGCTCGGTGGCCACGAGGTGCTGTCGAACAACTCGAAGTGGCTGTCCTTCACCACGGTTCGCAACGAGCGCTGGCATGAGGGAAACCTCGTCCTGCTCGGCGACGCCGCGCACACGGCGCACTTCTCGATCGGGTCGGGAACCAAGCTGGCCATGGAGGACTCGCTCGCCCTGGCGGCCTGCCTGCACGAGCACGCCTCGCTGGACGAGGCGCTCACCGCCTACGAGACGGAGCGGCGGCCGGTGGTGGAGTCGACGCAGCGCGCGGCGCAGGCGTCCATGGAGTGGTTCGAGAACATCGGGATGTACGCAGGCCAGGACCCGACGCAGTTCTGCTTCAACCTCCTCACCCGCTCGCGGCGAATCACCGCCGACAACCTCCGTGAGCGGGACCCCGACTTCGCGGACAGCGTCGACGCGGAGTTCGCCAGGGCGCAGGGTCTCGGTGAGCGCGCCCCGGCGATGTTCCAGCCCTTCCGGATCGGGTCGCTGGAGCTGAAGAACCGGGTCGTCCTCTCGCCCATGGACATGTACTCGGCGGAGGAGGGTGTGCCGGGCGAGTTCCACCTCGTCCACCTCGGCTCGAAGGCGCTTGGTGGGGCTGGTCTGGTCATGACCGAGATGGTGTGCGTCTCGCCTGAGGGCAGGATCACGCTGGGCTGCACCGGGTTGTGGAACGACGAGCAACGCGAGTCCTGGCGTCGGGTGGTCGACTTCGTGCACGCACGCAGCACCGCCAGGATCGGGCTCCAGCTCGGCCACTCGGGTCGCAAGGGCTCGACCAAGCTCATGTGGGAAGGGATGGACGAGCCTCTGGAGTCAGGCAACTGGCCGGTGATGGGTCCGTCGGCAATCGCGTACGGGCCGGACAACCAGGTGCCGCGCGAGATGACCCGCGCCGACATGGAGCGGGTGCGCGAGGAGTTCGTTGCAGCCGCGCTGCGGGGCGCCGAAGCTGGCTTCGACCTGCTCGAGCTGCACTGCGCCCACGGGTACCTGCTGTCCTCGTTCCTCTCCCCGACCTCGAACCACCGTACGGACGACTACGGCGGCTCGCTCGAGAACCGGCTGCGCTACCCCCTCGAGGTCTTCGAGGCGGTCCGAGCGGCGTGGCCGGCAGGCAAGCCGATGACGGTCCGGATCTCCGCGACCGACTGGGTGCCCGACGGCAACGACGAGCACGACGCAGTCGAGATCGCCCGCGCCTTCATCGCCCACGGTGCCGACGCGATCGACGTCTCCACCGGCCAGGTCACCCAGGAGGAGAGGCCTGCGTTCGGGCGTTCGTACCAGACGCCGTTCGCCGACCGGATCCGCCACGAGGTCGCCGCGCAGGCGGGTGCGGCAGTGATCGCAGTCGGCGCGATCTCCTCCTACGACGACGTCAACTCGATCCTTCTCGCCGGCCGCGCCGACCTGTGCTGCCTCGGCCGCACCCACCTCTACAACCCGCAGTGGACACTGCAGGCGGCGGCTGAGCAGGAGTTCGTGGGAGCAGCCGCGGAGTGGCCCTCGCCGTTCGCGGCAGGCAGGCGCAAGCCGCCGAGCTCCAGGACCGACGCGGTCCGCCCTCGCCTCGAGCTCATCACCCAAGCCGAGGCGGGCGGCCTGCCAACCCACCTGCGCTGGACGCCGGGAGCACGAGCCCCGCAGGCGGTGGGATGACATGGCCAAGCCCACCGGCCGGCACACGGGGCGGGTCGAGTGGATGGACACCGACGCCGCCGGGCACCACCACAACACCGCCGTGAACCGGTTCGTCGAGTCGGCCGAGGCGGCGCTGATGCGCGACCGTGGTCTGCCGGGGTACTTCGGCAGCGCGCCCCGGGTGCACTTCGAGGCGGACTACGAGGCGCGGCTGTGGTTCGGGCAGGAGGTGAGCACCACGCTGGTCCTCGAGCAGGTGGGCCGGTCGTCGATGACGTTCACGTTCGAGGTCTGGGGGGAGGCGTTCGAGGCGCGGCCGCGGCGCCGGGCGGCGGTCGGTCGGTTCACCACGGTGCACGTCCCGCGAGGCGAGGAGGGCGCGCAACCGTGGCCACGGGACTGGGTCGAGGCGCTGACGGACAACGAGTCCGGCTGAGGGCCGGCCTCACGCAGGCTCCGTCGTCTCGTACACGAGGGCGGCGGCCACGTCGGCGAGGCGCACGTTGGTGTCGTTGGAGAGCTGGCGCAGGATGTCGAACGCGCCGTCGGCAGTGCAGCGGTGGGTCGCCATGAGGATCCCCTTGGCCTGGTCGATGGTGGCCCGCGAGACGAGGGCCTCCTTGAGGTTGACGACCTCCTCGGCGAGCTCGTTGAAGTTGGCGATGGCGTTGGTGAACGCCCTGACGATGTCGTCGGGGTTGCCGGCCTCCGGCCCGCCGATCTGTTGGCCGGCCAGCAGGTCCCGGTAGTACCCCATGGCCCTCGCGACGTCGCTGCGCAGCGGCGTCACGTCGTGGACCTGGTGGACGACGCCGACCAGGTCGCCGTCGACAAGACTGGGGGAGTTGACCGGCACCCAGTGCCGCAGGAGGAACTGGCCGGGGTGGCCCATGTCGGGCACGTCGTAGCGCTGGATGACCATGTGGTGCATCGCGCCGGTGCGCAGGACCGTCTCCAGCGAGGCGGTGAGCTTGGCGACGCCGTCGGCGTACGGGTCGTTCGGGTTGTCCGGGAACGCCTCGAACATGTCCAGCGACACCAGCTCCTCCGCGGTGCGGGCGGTGGCGCGGGCATAGGTGGGGTTGACCGCCCGGATCACCAAGTCGGTGTCGAGCAGGACCTTGGGCGTGGGATCTGCGTGGAAGGCCGGCGAACCCTCGAGGGCTGCATGCACGCAGTCGGCTCCTTTCGAGGCAACCGACCTGCGCGGACGAGGGCATGGGTCGGCACGGACGGGCCGACTGCCTGACCCCGGCGGGCAGTCTGCCACGACTTCACCAGGGGTGCTGCGCGCGGTCCGCGCCGCCCCGCCCGCAGGGGGCAGCGGGTCAGGCCGCGTAGATGGCTACCTCACTGGCCTTGACGGAGAGGACGACCGGGCTCCCCGGGGCGAGGTCGAGCTCGGCAAGCGCTGCCGGGGTGATGTCTGCCGCGAGGTGTTCGGTGCGGACCCGCACCTGGTGCCCGTGCGGCTCGATCTCGGTCACGACACCGCGGATCGCGTTCCG
>JAICSZ010000299.1 GCA_025936615.1 Pedococcus sp.
CGGCACTGCCTCCGCCCCCTCACCTGTAGCGCTGCCGGCAAGTTTGCCTGCAGCGCTACAGGTGCCGTCGGTCAGGGTGTCGCCGGCGCGTAGCGCAGGTGCAGCACGCCGGAGTCCAGAGTCTGCGAGTGCAGCAGCGTGAGCGGCTGGGTGGGAGTGTCCTCGAACAGCCGCTGGCCGGAGCCGACCGCGATCGGGTGCATGAGCAGGGCCAGCTCGTCCAGCAGGCCGTTGGCGAGCAGCCAACGCACGGTCGTCGCGCTGCCGGACATGCCGATGTCGCCGTCCGTGCTCTCCTTGATCTTGTGCAGCTGGGCCGCCACGTCGTCGGAGACCAGCGTGGTGTTGTTCCAGGTCGCGTCCTGCAGGGTCGACGACACGACGTACTTCGGGATGCCGTTGATGAACTCCGAGAACGGCACCTCCGGACCCTGCTGGGGCCAGTACTGGGACCACTCGCCGTAGAGGGTGCGCCCCATGAGCATCCCGGTGCTGGTCTCCATGCCGGAGCCCACCACCTTGCCCATCGCGTCGTCGAAGTAGGGGAAGTGCCACTCGTTGGGCGCCTCGACGACGCCGTCGAGGGAGATGAAGAAGTTGGACACGATGCGGGCCATGACGTGCGCTCCTCGGGTCTGGACGGGCTTACGTCAACCTAGACCGTTCACCCACCCCGAACTCATCGAACGCCCACGCTGCTCCCCGCCCCGGTCAGGCGGTCGTCGCCAGCCAGGCGTCGACGTCGGCCAGTGCCGGTTTGAGCACGTGCGCGGGCGCTCGCGAGGCGCGCAGCGAGCCGCGGGCGAGGTCCGCCAGCTCGGCGTCGGTGAACCCCAGCGTGTCCCTGACCGCTGCGTACTGCGCGTCCAGCCGCGAACCGAACAGGAGCGGGTCGTCCGCGCCCAGTGCCACCGGTATGCCGCGGCTCACCACCGCGCGCAGCGGCACCTCCTGGGGGCTGCCGTAGACACCCAGGGCGACGTTGCTGAGCGGGCAGACCTCCAGGGCCACGCCTGCTCCCGCGATGAGGTCGAGGACCCGCGGGTCCTCGGCGGCACGGATGCCGTGGCCGATCCGGTCGGGGTGGATCGACTCCAGGGTCTCCTCCACCGCTGCCGGACCGAGGAGCTCGCCGGCATGGGGCACCAGGGCCAGGCCCGCGCGGCGGGCGATCTCGAAGGCTGGCGCGAACTCCTCGGTCGCCCCGCGTCGCTCGTCGTTGCTCAGCCCGAACCCGACCACCGCTCCCGGTCCCTCGCCGGCGAACCGCCCGGCGAGCCGGGCCAGCGTCCGTGCGTCCAGCGGGTGCCGGATCCGGCTCGCCGCCACGATGACCGCCACTGGCGCACCACCACCGCGCGAGACGGCCGAGGCCTCGTCGAGCACGATCTCGAGGGCCGGGGTGATGCCCCCGACGAATGGCGCGTAGGAGGTGGGGTCGACCTGGATCTCCAGCCAGCGCGAGCCCTCCGCTGCGTCGTCGGTGCTGGCCTCCCGCACGATCCGCCGCAGGTCGGACTCGTCGCGCACGCACGCCCGAGCCGCGTCGTAGATCCGCTGGAACCGGAACCAGCCGCGCTCGTCCCGGGCGCTCAGCTGGGGCGGCCACCCGGTGGTGAGGGTGTCCGGCAGGGCGATGCCGTGCTTGTCGGCCAGCTCGCGCACGGTCTGCACCCGCATCGAACCGGTGAAGTGCAGGTGCAGGTGCGCCTTGGGCAGGTCGCTCACCGGGCGCGGCATGGCGCCGAGTGTGTCAGTCCCGAGGGGGCTGGGTGGAGCCCGGCCCTAGTCCTCGTCGACGACGTGCATGGCCGACTCCTCGGCGCTCTCCGAGCCGTGCTCGGGCTCGTCCTCGGCGTAGAGCTCCTTGTCGACGTCCTCGCGCACACCCTCGTCGGGCTCGACGAGCTGGCCGGCCTCCTCGTCGCCGACCTCGCTGTCGCCCAGCCAGTCGTCCTCGGCGGCGATGGAGTCCGGGTCGTCGCCGCCCATGCGGTCCCGCGGGTCCTCGTCGAGGCCGCTCTCGTTGTCGGGCGCGCCGTATGCCGAGTCGGGGTCGGGGACCTCCTGCCTGATCCGCTGCTCGATCGACTCCTCCTGGTGCTGCTCCGCAGCGGTGGTGCCCCACTCGGTGCTGCGCGGCTGCTCGTCAGGTGGGCTGTACGGCTCGTCGTCCGTCGCGTCGGACCCGATGAGGGTGTCCTCGGACTCCAGCTGGTCCTCGTCGTCGATGCTGTAGCTGCCGAGGTCGGTGTCGATGCTCTCGCGTCCGGGCTGATCGCTCATGGCACCACCCTGTTACGCCGAGGGCCGCCCTGCAAGGTGACCGCGCGGCATACCTCTCAGGCGTCTGCCTGCACGCGCTCCGCGGCCGCGAGCAACACGCAGGTGGCAACCGCCTCCATCGCCTCGGTGACCTGGTCCAGCGGCGGGAAGGTCGGCGCGATACGGATGTTGCGGTCGTCCGGGTCGTGGCGCCGGGGGAACGCCGAGCCGGCAGGGGTGAGCGCCACCCCCGCGTCGCGCGCGAGCTCGATCACCCGGGACGCTGTGCCGTCCATGACGTCGAGGCTGACGAAGTAGCCGCCGGCGGGGTGGGTCCAGGAGGCCACGTCGAGCCCGCCCAGCCGCGAGCTGAGCACGCGGTCCACCTCGGCGAACTTCGGCGCGATGATCCCGCGGTGCTTGGCCATGTGGTCGCGCACGCCCTGGGCCGACCCGAAGAACTGCACGTGCCGCAGCTGGTTGACCTTGTCCGGTCCGATCGAGCCCATGCCGAGGTTGTCGAGGAACCAGCGGACGTTCTCCGTCGACGCCGCCAGGAACCCGACACCCGCGCCGGCCAGGGTCATCTTGGACGTCGAGGCGAACATCACCGGGCGGTGCGCGTGCTCTGCCGCCGCGGCGAGGGTCAGCACGTCGGCGGACTTCGCCTCGTCCTCGGTGAGGTGGTGCAGCGCGTAGGCGTTGTCCCAGAAGATCTTGAAGTCCGGCGCGGCCGTCTCCATCGACGCCAGCCGCGCCGCCACCTCCTGGGAGGCGACCGACCCGGTCGGGTTGGCGTAGGTCGGGACGACCCACATGCCCTTGACGCTCGGGTCGCTCGCGGCGATCCGGGCACACGCCTCGGCGTCCGGCCCGTCGTCGTGCATCGGCACGGTGACCATCTCGATGCCGAACCACTCCAGCAGCGTGAAGTGCCGGTCGTAGCCGGGCACCGGGCAGATGAAGGTGACCTTGTCCTCCTGGCCCCACGGGCGATCGCTGTCGACGCCGCCGTGCAGCCACAGGTCGACGAGCACCTCGCGCATCATGACCAGGCTCGAGTTGCCCCCGGCGACCACCTGCTCGGGCTCGACCCGCAGCAGCTCGGCGAAGATCTGGCGCAGCTCGGCGATGCCCTGCAGCCCGCCGTAGTTGCGGGTGTCGGTGCCGCTCGCGTCCTTGAACCCCTTGGGCAGCGAGAGCAGCTCGTTGGACAGGTCCAGCTGGGCCGAGGACGGCTTGCCGCGGGTCAGGTCGAGGGCGAGGCCCTTCGCCCGCAGGTCGGCGTAGGCGCGCTCCTGCTCGTGGGCGAACCGTGCGAGCTCCTCGGCGGAGCGGCTGGCGAGGGGGGTGGTGGCGGTGGTCTGCTCAGTCACCCGCCCATCGTCCCAGAGGGTCGGTATGCCGCGTGCCGGGCGTCCGCGCGCCGGTCACCCGGACCCTGGGCTCGGCTGCCGGCGGCGAGTTCGCGTTGGGCCGCTCGGCTCACGTATGCTTGCCCCTCGGTTGACTTTGGTCATGCTATTCGGCGTGCCCGGAATCGGCCGCGGAACCATCCGGCCCCCCCGGGGGTTCCGTAGGGCAGTGGCTCAATTGGTAGAGCACCGGTCTCCAAAACCGGCGGTTGGGGGTTCGAGTCCCTCCTGCCCTGCGTAGCAGGACCACCA
>JAICSZ010000378.1 GCA_025936615.1 Pedococcus sp.
CGCACGCTCCAGTGCGAGACGCCGGTCCAGCACCTTCGCGAGGTAGTTCATCTGCTGCACGTGCGCGGAGTCGCCGTCGGTCTGGACCACCGCTGGCCCGACGTGGTCGGTGATGATCGCCACCGCGTAGCCGTCGACGATCCCCATCTGCCGGGTCACGGTGTCGGAGCGCAGCCAGCCGCCCTTGAACGGTCCCCCCCCGATCGTGCCCAGGCCCCAGCGATGCGCCGGGATGGGCCGCATCTGCGACAGCAGGTAGGCGCTGGAGGCCTTCGACACGACCCGGCCGGCGTAGAGCGCCGCCATGAACCGCACCTGCTCGCGGATGGTCCACTGCATCCCGCCCTGCGAGGTGTCCGGCGCGATCGTGCGGGTGTCGCCGATGGAGCGCAGCACCCGGGTGATGGCGGCACCCGGGCTGCCCGGGATCTGGTCCCGCAGCGCCACGACGGCCGCGCCGTCCGAGGCCGTGAGCGCGCTGGTGACCCATCGCTTCTCCTGCGCGCTGGCCCGAGCGGGGTCCCCGTCGCAGACGGTGCCCAGGAAGGCAGCGACCACGAGGACCTTGGAGGTCGACCACGCCTTCCAGCTCGACACCGAACCCTCGACCGTGACGGCGGAGGGGTTGGCCAGCGGCGCGAAGGCCATGGCGTTGCGCTGGTCACCCGTCAGGCTGGCACGGGCGGCGGGGGAGGAGGCGGCACGGGACGTGGCCGCGATGCTGGGCGACTTCGTCGGAGGGGCCTTGGCGGTCGTGGTCGGCACCTTCGTTGCCCTCGTCGTTGGCGCAGCGGTCGTGGTCGTCCGGGAGGTAGACACGGGCGGACTGGGAGCGGTCGACCCCTTCCCTTCGGGTGGATCTCCGTCGCAGGCCACCAGCACCCCGACGCAGGCCACGACGAGGAAGGCCCGGTGTGCGCCAGAGGTCAAGGTCGCTCGCCCGTGGCAAGGAAGACCGGGTACACGCGACCGTCACGGTGGATCTCGGTGCAGTCCCCGACCGTCACGTCCGTGAAGCCCGCCGACTGCAGCGCGGCGGCGACCTCGTCCCTGTCGAACCCGTGGCGACCCGCGAAGTCGTAGGTGTGGAAGGAACCGTCCTCGCTGTCGAGGTCGGCCAGGCACAGGTGGCCGCCCGCATCGAGCAGGCGGGCGAAGCCGGACAGCACCGTCGACAGGTCCGCGACGTGGTGCATGACCATCGACGACACGACCAGGTCGAACCGTTCGTCCGGCGCGGGCTGGCTCTCGAGGTCGAGGTCCCAGACGCGCGCGCCCTGCGGCAACGCGCCCGCGGCGATCTTCTCCTGCAGCACGGCCCGCATTCCGGGCGAGTTGTCGGCCAGGGTGACCGGTCCGACCCGGTCACGCAGCGCCTGGGTCACCAGCCCGGTGCCTGCGCCATACTCCAGCACCCGGGTGTCCCGGCCAGGCGTCACCGCGGCGACGACCGCGCGAGCCACGTCCCGGGCGCGGGCCACCTTGTCCGGGTCGTCGTCCCACGTGGCTGCCCTGTCGTCGAAGTGCGCTGTGCCCATGCCGCCCAGCCTGCCATGCGCAACGCGGCCGGGTCAGAGCGGAAATGCCCGGCTGTCCGGTACTTCTGGCACCAGCAGGGGCAAGCGCGGGAGGGTCAGCCGGCCCGGAAGCCGCGGAACCCCGGGTACCACCCGCTGCGGAACGGCCCGTCCTCGAGCGGGTCCGAGGCGCCCCGGTCGCCGAGGTAGGACCCGACCACGGCCGCCCCGAGGTCGTCGAGCTCGGGGGCCACGACGCGCCCCGCCACCCGCTTGGCCATCTTCGCGACGAACCTGGCCAGCCCCGGGTCCTCGCCCAGCCGGAAGAACGTCACCTGCGCGCCCAGCCGAGCCGCGTTGTCGAGCTCGCGGATCGAGTAGGCGATGGTCAGCGGGTGCGGCGGGTAGTCGAAGAGCACCTCCCCATCCGGCTCCAGGTGCGCGGTCGGCTCGCCGTCGGTGACGATGAGCAACACCGGCTGCGCGCTGGAGTGCTTGCGGAAGTGGCGGTTGGCGAGTAGCAGGGCGTGGTGCAGGTTGGTCCCCTTGTCCCACAAAGCATCCAGAGCCGTGAGCTCCTCGATGTCCATCACCTGCGCGTGCCGCCCGAAGGAGATCAGCTGGAGCTGGTCACCACGGAACCGCGTCGAGATGAGCTGGTGCAGCGCCAGCGCGGTGCGCTTCATCGGGACCCACCGGCCGTCCATCGCCATCGAGAACGAGGTGTCGACCAGCAGCGCCACCGCCGCCTGGGTCCGCGCCTCGGTCTCGGTCACCTCGACGTCCCTGATGTCGAGCCGTATGCCGCCGCGCGGGTCGGCCCCCTCGCTCACCGTGCGCTGCACCGAGTTCAGGAGCGTGCGGGTGACGTCCCACGGCTCGGTGTCGCCGAACTGCCACTCGCGGGTGGCGCCACTGCGTTCGCCCGCTGCGCCGGCCGCCCGCAGGTCGCGCTGCCCCTGGCGCGCCGACATCCGCTCCGCCACGTCGCGCAGGAGCTGGCGACCCAGCTCACGCATTGCCTTGGGGGAGAGGCGAAGCGACCCGTCGGAGGTCCGCTTCAGGTAGCCGCTGTCTCGCAGGGCCCGTTCGAGCTGGGCGAGGGTCCGGGCGTCGACGGCCGCGTCCTCACCAACCTGGCGGGCCAGCGCGTCGAGGTCGACGTCGTCCAGGTCCGCGCCGGCGTACTGCTGCGAGAGCTGGTCGGCGAGCTGGTCGAGCTCGGCCAGGTCCTGCAGGGCGCCGGTGCCGTCGCCGAGACCGAGCCCCTGCTCGCCCTCGAACTGCTCGGAGCCACCCCAGTCCTCGCCGGGCCGCAGCGACTGGAGGTTGGCGTCGAGCTGGGCGAGCTGGTCCATGAGCGCCGGCGACCCAAAGGCCTGCTGCGACAGGGCCATCAGCTCCTCACGCTGCTCAGGGGTCATCGAGTTGAGCATCCGCTGCGCGGCGGAAGCGCGCTGGGCGAGGGAGTCGAGCAGCTCCTCGACGTCCTGCGGGTTCTCGGGGAAGAAGTCGCCGTGCTTGTCCATGAAGTCCCGGAACTGCTCGGTCGTGTCCTC
>JAICSZ010000087.1 GCA_025936615.1 Pedococcus sp.
CAACATCCAGCTCCGCGATGCCCTGTACCGCCGTCGGGCCGAGGCCGACCACGCCGCACTCATCTCCACGGTCGCCCACGAGCTACGTTCCCCACTAACCTCGGTGAAGGGCTTCTCCTCCACCCTGCTGCGCCGGTGGGAACGCTTCACCGACGAGCAGAAGCGGTTCATGATCGAGACCATCGAGGCCGACGCCGACCGGGTGACCCGGCTCATCACCGAGCTGCTCGACGTGTCGCGCATTGATGCCGGTCGTCTGCAGATCCGGCCGCAGCCCATCGACGTGGGGGCCGTGTTCGCCCGTCACGTCGAGCGGGCGGTCGCGAGCGGCCACGAGCAGGAGCGGTTCCGTGTCGAGGTCGACGACGACCTCTCGGAGGTGTGGGCGGATCCCGACCGGCTCGACCAGATCCTGTCCAACCTGATCGAGAACGCCCTACGCCACGGCGAGGGCACCGTCACCCTCGGCGCCGCCCTGGCTGACCCGGCGGAGCAGGAGCGGCTCGTCGCCAACGGACACGGTTCCGGCGTGGACCTGCGCGTCGCGGACGAGGGCAAGGGCATCGACCCCGCCCACCGCAACCTCGTGTTCAGCAGGTTCTGGCACGGTTCGGGGCGCGGCAGCACCGGTCTGGGCCTCTACGTCGTCAAGGGGCTGGTCGAGGCGCACGGCGGTCGGGTCAACGTGGAGTCCTCACCGGCCGGTGGCGCACAGTTCCGGCTCAGCCTGCCCTCGCAGCCGCCCGACTACCTCGCCTGAAGAGCGGTCTCCCGCACCGGCACGAGGAGGGGCGAGCCCGCTCGCCCTGGCGTCCCCAACGTGTGCGACGCCATCGTGGTGGGCGGCGGCCCGGCCGGCCTGCGGCCGCCCAGCAGCTCGCACGCGGCTGCCCCCGACCCTCGTGCTCGACGCGGGCGTGCCCGCGCGCTCACATCCGCCCGGTGGAACCTGCTTGCACGCCAGGCCCCGCCACGCCACGCTGGTCACGTGACCGGCTCCCAGCAGCGATTTAGCGCGCCTTCGGACGCGGCTGCCACGCTGCGCTGAGGGCGCCCCGCCACCCGCCGGCAGGTATGCCGCGTGGTGACCACCCGGCACCCCTCGCCGCCGTTCGGCGGCCCGCCCCGAAGGCTCCTTCGCCGCGAGCCCCGTGTGGGGAGGCCCCACCCGTGCGCACCTAGACTCGGGTGGCCGCGCGCCCCGAAGCAGAGATGAAGGACATGTCCGGACCCAACAAGCAGTACGACCCGGTGGAGGTTGCCGCCCTCGACCCGGCCGTCGTCGAGCAGGCCGTCGCCGACGCCACCGCAGCCATCGCAGCCGCCGACACCCTCGAGGAGCTCAAGGCGGCTCGGCTCGCGCACCAGGGCGAGAAGAGCCCGCTGGCGCTGGCCAACCGAGAGATCGGTGCCCTCCCGCCCAGCGCCAAGGCTGAGGCGGGCAAGCGGGTTGGGAAGGCGCGAGGCCGCGTGGCACAGGCGCTCCAGGCGCGCCAGGGCGAGCTCGAGGCCGAGCGCGACGAGCGGATCCTCGTCGAGGAGGCGGTCGACGTCACCGTCCGCGTCCCCCGCAGGCCGCTGGGTGCGCGGCACCCGATCAGCCTGGTCACTGAGCGCGTCGAGGACATCTTCGTGTCGATGGGCTGGGAGATCGCCGAGGGCCCCGAGCTCGAAGCAGAGTGGCTCAACTTCGACGCCCTCAACATCGGTCCCGACCACCCGGCGCGACAGGAGCAGGACACCTTCTTCGTCGAGCCCCAGGGCTCCGGCCTGGTGCTGCGGACCCACACCTCGCCGGTCCAGGTGCGCACGATGCTCGAGCACGAGCCGCCCATCTACGTGCTGTGCCCGGGCAAGGTCTTCCGCACCGACGACCTCGACGCGACGCACACCCCCGTGTTCCACCAGTTCGAGGGCCTCGTGGTCGACGAGGGCATCACCATGGCCCACCTCAAGGGCACGCTGGACGCCTTCGTCCAGCGGCTCTTCGGTGAGGGTATCGTCACCCGCCTGCGCCCCAACTACTTCCCCTTCACCGAGCCGAGCGCCGAGATCGACTGCCGCTGCTGGGTCTGCGGCGGATCAGGCGGGGTCGACGGGGCCTCCTGCCGCACCTGCGGCGGCACCGGCTGGATAGAGCTCGGCGGAAGCGGCATGGTCAACCGGCGGGTGCTGCGGTCCGCCGGGGTCGACACCGACCGCTACACGGGCTTCGCGTTCGGCCTCGGCATCGAGCGCTCGCTCATGCAGCGCCACAACGTCGCCGACATGCACGACATCGTCGAGGGAGACGTCCGCTTCTCCCAGCAGTTCGGAATGGAGATCTGATGTACGCGCCCGTGTCCTGGCTGCGCGAGCTCACCGACGTGCCCGCCGACGCCACCGGCGAGGACGTGGCCGCGACGCTCGTGCGGGTCGGCCTCGAGGAGGAGGGCCTGCACGGCGGCGACATCTGCGGCCCGCTCGTCGTCGGCCGTGTCCTCACCGTCGAGCCCGAGCCGCAGAAGAACGGCAAGACCATCAACTGGTGCACGGTCGACGTCGGCCAGCACGGCCAGATGGTCACCGAGGGCAAGGCCCAGGAGATCGTCTGCGGCGCCCACAACTTCGGCCCCGGCGACCTCGTGGTCGTCGTCCTGCCCGGTGGCGTGCTGCCCGGAGGTTTCGAGATCTCGGCTCGCAAGACCTACGGCCACGCCTCGAACGGCATGATCTGCTCGGCCCGTGAGCTCGGCCTGGGCGACGACCACAGCGGGATCATCGTGCTGTCCCAGCTGCTCGGGGCGGACGCCGTCGCCGACCTCAAGCCCGGCGACGACGCCATCGCGCTCCTCGGCCTCGCCGACGAGGTGGTCGAGGTCAATGTCACCCCCGATCGCGGCTACTGCCTGTCCCTGCGGGGCATCGCGCGCGAGTACGCCCTGTCCGAGGGGGTGGCCTACCGCGACCCGGCCGCCGTGCGCGTGGACGAGCCGGGCGAGGGCGGGTATGCCGTGTACCTCACCGACGACTCGCCCGTGGGTGGCGGCGAGGGGTGCGACCGCTACATCGCTCGCGTCGTGCGCGGGGTCGACGTGGCCGCCACCAGCCCGTCGTGGCTGCAGAAGCGGCTCACCCAGGTCGGCATGCGACCGATCTCGCTCGCGGTCGACGTCACCAACTACGTGATGATGCTGCTCGGCCAGCCGCTGCACGCCTTCGACCTCGACACACTGTCCGGCTCGGTGGGCACGCGGCGCGCCCGCGTTGGGGAGAGGCTCACGACACTCGATGACGTCGAGCGCGTCCTCGACCCCGAAGACCTGCTGATCGTCGACGGCGCCGACACGCCACTGGCCATCGCCGGCGTCATGGGCGGGGAGTCGAGCGAGGTGGGCCCAGGCACCACCAACATCCTCATCGAGGCCGCCCACTTCGACCCCGTGTCGGTTGCCAGGTCCGCCCGGCGCCACCGGCTCAGCACCGAGGCTTCGCGCCGCTTCGAGCGCGGCGTCGACCCGGACGTCACCAGGGCTGCGGCCCAGCTGGCGGTCGACCTGCTGGTCGAGCACGGGGGCGGGTCTGCCGACCCGAGCTACACCGACATCGACCACCGCGTCGCGCGCGAGCCGTTCGACTTCGACACCACGCTGCCCACCCGCTACGTCGGGTTGGACTACCCGCGGGAGGAGGTGCTCGCCACGCTGGAGGCCATCGGCTGCTCCGTCACGGGCGAGGGCGGCGTCGTGTCCGTGCAGGCACCGTCCTGGCGACCCGACCTCACCGACGGCCCGGAGCTGGTCGAGGAGGTCGCTCGCGTGCGCGGGTACGACCAGATCCCCTCCGTGCTGCCGCAGCCGAAGTCGGCCGGGCGCGGGCTCACCCATGGCCAGCGGGTCCGCCGCGTCGTCGCCACCACCCTGGCACAGCAGGGACTGACCGAGGTGCTCAGCTACCCATTCGTGGCTCCGACGCTCTACGACCGCCTCGGCCTCGCTTCCGACGACCCGCGCCGTGCTGCCGTCGCGCTGTCCAACCCGCTGAACGACGAGGCGCCGCTCATGCGGACCTCCGTCCTGGACACCTTGCTGGACACGTTGCGCCGCAACGTCGCCCGTGGGTCCCGTGACGTCGCCGTCTACGAGCTCGGCCTGGTCACGGTCGGTACCGACCAGCCGCCTGCGGCACCGGTTCCTGTCGGCGGCGTGCGCCCGGACGAGGCCACGCTCGCCGCGATCGAAGGTGCGGTGCCCGCCCAGCCGCGCCACGCGGCATACGCGGCGGCCGGTGACGCAGAACGCGGGGGGCCCTGGGGTCCCGCGCGCGCGTTCGACACCTCCGACGCCGTCGCGTGGGCGCTCACCGTCGGGCGGGCCCTCGGGCTCGATCTCCTCGTGCGGGCCACCGACCGTGCTCCGTGGCACCCCGGGCGCTGCGCCGAGGTCGTCCTCGCGGACGGCACGGTCGTCGGCCACTGCGGCGAGCTGCACCCCAAGGTGGTCGCCGCGCTCGAGCTGCCCGCCCGCACGGTGGCGGGGGAGCTCGACGTCGACGTCCTCGTCGCCGCCAGCGACACGCGCGCCGAGGCCGTTGCGCTGTCGACCTACCCGCTGGCGCACACCGACGTCGCGCTCGTCGTCGACGAGACCGTGCCCGCTGCCGACGTCGAGGCCGCCCTGACCGCCGGCGCCGGGTCGGACCTCGAGTCACTGGCGCTGTTCGACGTGTACCGCGGGGACCAGGTCGGGCAGGGGCGCAAGTCGCTGGCCTACCGCCTCACCTTCCGGGCGCAGGCCCGCACGCTCACGACCGACGAGGTCAGTGCCCTGCGCGACTCGGCCGTCGCGGAGGCTGGACGGCGCACGGGGGCGGTCCAGCGGTGAGGCGGCCCGTCGCCGTGGTCACGGGCGCCTCCCGGGGAATCGGCCAGCACGTGGCCGAAGCGCTGGAAGGGGCCGGTTACGCGGTGGAGCGGGGGTCGACGAAGGTCGCGCAGGTCACCGACCCGACCGCCGTCACCGGCTGGGTGGGCGACATCGTCGAGCGGCGCGGCCGCGTCGACCTGCTCGTCAACAACGCGGGCGTCATCGACGACGAGGTGCCGCTGGCCGACAGCGACCCCGACCAGTGGTGGCGGACCATCGAGGTCAACGTGCGCGGCCCCTACCTCATGACGCACGCGGCGCTGCCCCACCTCGTCGCGACGGGTGGGCGCGTCGTCAACATCAGCTCCGGTGCGGCCTACCGCAACCACGACCTCGCGACGGCCTACAACGTCAGCAAGGGCGCGCTGGCGCGGCTCACCGCTGCGGTGGGCCTTGGCCCGGATGCGGTGGTGCGCGCGTTCGACCTCGCTCCCGGTGTGGTGCAGACCGACATGACGTTGGCGATGAAGGCCCATGAGGGCCGCACCGAGTGGACCTCGCCCGACGAGGTCACGACGCTGCTGCTGGCCCTGGCCTCCGGCGAGCTGGACGACTGGTCCGGGCGCCTCGTCCGTGCAGGGGTGGACACCGTGGAGTCGCTGCGTGAGCGTGCCTCACGGGGGCTCGCCGAGAACGACCGCACGCTGGGCCTCATCCGGTGGGGCGAGGACGACCCGCTGACCTGACCGCGGCGCCGGGACGGTGCTGCATGAACTTACTTGAGTGTGTATAGTCATGCACATGAAGGTCGCAGTAGCCGGGGCGAGCGGGTATGCCGGGGGTGAGCTCCTGCGACTGCTGCTCGGGCACCCGGACGTGGAGATCGGCGCGCTGACCGCGGCCTCGAGCGCGGGGCAGACACTCGGCAGCGTGCACCCCAACCTCACGCCGCTCGCGGAGCGCGTCCTGGAGGAGACGACCCCGCAGGCGCTTGCCGACCACGACGTGGTCTTCCTCGCCCTGCCGCACGGACACTCCGCGGTGATCGCGGAGCAGCTTCCGCAGGACGTCGTCGTGGTCGACTGCGGGGCGGACTTCCGCCTGCGTGACGCGCAGGCGTGGACCGACTACTACGACACCTCGTATGCCGGGTCGTGGCCCTACGGCCTCCCCGAGCTCGTCGTGGGGCCCGGTGACAAGCAGCGCGACGCACTGCGGGGACAGCGCCGAGTCGCGGTGCCGGGGTGCTACCCGACGGCGGTGTCCCTGGCCCTCGCCCCGGGGTTCGCGGGCGGGGTGCTCGCGACCCATGACGTCGTGGTCGTCGCCGCCTCGGGCACCTCCGGGGCCGGCCGGTCCCTGAAGCCACACCTCCTCGGGGCCGAGGTGATGGGGGCGATGTCGCCGTACGGCGTCGGGGGAGTGCACCGGCACACGCCCGAGATCGAGCAGAACCTCAGCGCGGCCGCCGGCGAACCCCTGGCGGTGTCGTTCACGCCCACGTTGGCGCCGATGCCGCGGGGCATCCTCGCCACCTGCTCGGCGCCGCTTGCAGCAGCCGCCGACGCCGACGAGGTGCGGGCGGTGTGGGAGAAGGCGTATGCCGACGAGCCGTTCGTCCACCTGCTGCCCGAGGGTCGGTGGCCGTCGACGGGCAGCGTCCTCGGCAGCAACGCGGTCCACCTCCAGCTGGCGGTGGACGAGCGCGTCGGACGGGTGGTGGCCGTCTGCGCCGTCGACAACCTCACCAAGGGCACGGCCGGGGCGGCGGTCCAGTGCATGAACCTCGCGCTCGGGCTGCCCGAGACGACGGGTCTGCCGGTGGCGGGGGTTGCGCCATGAGCCTGCCGCTGCACCTCATGAGGCACGACGTCGACGTCGCCTTCGCCCGGCTGCCTGCGGGGGACGAGCCGGACTGGGACTGGCGCACCGGTCCGCTCGCGTCGGTCGCGTACACCGAGAGCGAGACCTCGGTGGTGTGTGCCTACGACACTGTTCCCGGAGGCGTGCGCAGCCAGGGACCGCTCACCGCGTTCGAGATCGCGGGCCCGCTCGACTTCTCCACGGTGGGCGTGCTCGCGGGCCTGCTCGAACCCTTGGCCAAGCAGGGCATCAGCATCCTGGCGATGTCGACCTACGACACCGACTGGATCCTCGTCGAGTCCGCCCACGCCGACGAAGCGGTGGTCATCTGGAAGCGGGACGGCAACACCGCCGCGCCGGCTCGGCTGTCCGGAGGCGCGTCGTGACCGTCACCGCTCCTGCCGGCTTCCGCGCAACGGGGGTGACGGCCGGGCTCAAGGCGAGCGGTGCCCCCGACCTCGCCCTGGTCGTCAACGACGGCCCCGACCACCAGGCGGCGGCGGTGTTCACGAGCAACCGGGTGGAGGCGGCGCCGGTGACCTGGTCACGCCAGGTCGTCAGCGACGGCCGGGTCGACGCCGTGGTGCTCAACTCGGGCGGCGCAAACGCCTGCACGGGTTCCCAGGGCTTCGCCGACACCCACGCCACGGCCGAGCACGTCGCGGACATCCTCGGCCTGTCGGCTGGTGACGTGGTGGTCTGCTCCACGGGGCTGATCGGCGAGCTGCTGCCGATGCCGAAGCTCCTCGCCGGGGTGGACGCTGCCGGTGAGGCGCTCTCGGTCGACGGCGGCGTCGCCGCAGCGGCGGCCATCATGACCACGGACACCGTGCCCAAGACAGCGCTCGCCGACCGCGAAGGGTGGTCCGTCGGCGGGATGGCCAAGGGTGCCGGCATGCTGGCACCGGCCCTGGCGACGATGCTCGTGGTCGTCACGACGGACGCCGTCGTCGAGGCCGGAACGCTCGACCAGGTCCTGCGGTCCGCCACCTCGGTGACCTTCGACCGGGTCGACTCCGATGGCTGCATGTCCACTAACGACAC
>JAICSZ010000042.1 GCA_025936615.1 Pedococcus sp.
AGCGCGTGGGCGGGGAGGTCGTTGCCGTGGCCGCGGGGGGTCTGGAGCTTGGCGGCGTCGACGTCGCCGCGGGCCGAGGCGACCTTGAGGCGTGCGTCGCGGACCTTCTCGACGGCCAGGTCGGTCAGGCCGACGGCGGCGAGCACGGGGGTCGTGTCGGTGAGGTTCTTGCGGATGTCGGCAACGAGTGCCATCTCATTCTCCTTTGAGGGGGGTCTTGCGGGTGGTGGTCTTGCGGGTGGTGGGCTTGCGCGCCCTTGGTGGGGCGGCCTTGTCCTGGCCACCGACGAACGAGTCGTAGATGTCGAGGAGTGCGGCCTTCTGGCGGTCGGTGAGCCGGCGGTCGGCATTGATCGCAGACCTGGTGTCGACGTCGCCTGCGCCGTGCTCGCGGCGCTCGTCGAGGATGCCGGCGTGGACGTAGAGCGACTCCGCGGAGACCTCGAGGCCCTTGGCCAGCTGTTGCAGGATCTCGGCGCTGGGCTTCTTCAGCCCACGCTCGATCTGCGACAGGTAGGGGTTGGACACCCCCGCGAGCTCGGCCAGCTGGCGCAGCGACAGCTTGGCGGACTGACGCTGCTCACGCAGGTAGTCGCCCAGGCTGTTGCCGCTCAGCGGTCCCAGCGGGATTCGGCTCATGCCCCCAGTCTGCTTGCTCTAGTTAGCAGAATGCAAACCGCAGACAGCGTGAGTCCCCTCACACGGGGATGCGGGACCCCTGCGAGCATCTCACCCAGATGGAACGAGATTTGCGGCGCTCCTCCATGCAAATCATGAGTCAGCGTCGCTCCGGCCGCGGGCCACCCGGCGCCAACTCATGATTTGCATGAGTCAGCTGCGGGGTTTGATGGCGAGGAGCTGGCGGGCGTCCGAGGTCGACATGGCCGGGCGCTGCATGACCTCGGCGAGGTGCGCGGCCCGCTCGACGAGCTGGCGGTTGTGCTCCACCGGCACGCCCCGCGCGAACACCACGTTGTCCTCCATCCCCACACGCAGGTGACCGCCCGCCGCCAGGGCGGACGCGGCGACCGGCAGGTGGGAGCGCCCGATCCCGGTCGCCGACCACGACGTCACCTCGGGAGGCAGCATCGCGACTCCCGCCAGCAGCGCGGCGGGGGTACCCGGCATACCCCCCGGCACACCGGTGACGAAGTCGACGTGCACCTTCCCGCCGAACGGGAGACCGTGCTTGTCGACCAGTCGCGACAGCGACGCCACGTGCCCCAGCTCGAACAGCTCGAACTCCGGCACCACCTCTCGCTCCTGGGCCTGGACGTAGAGGTCCGACATGAACCCCCAGGGGTTGAGGAACACGTCGTCGCCGAAGTTCGTCGTGCCGCAGGTCAGCGAGCAGGAGTCGGGTTCGGCGTCCAGCACGGTGAGGCGCTGCTCGAGGGGGTCGTGGACCGAGCCGCCGGTCGAGAGCTGGATGACCAGTGAGGTCGCCTCCCGCAGCGCCTGGACCGCAGCGGACAGGTAGCCGTGGTCGAGCGTCGGCCGGTGCGCGGAGTCGCGGATGTGCAGGTGGATCATGGCGGCACCAGCCGCCTCGCACGACGTCGCCGTCTCGACCAGCTCGTCGAGCGTCGTGGGCAGGTGTGGGAAGTCCGACTTGGACAGCTCCGCGCCGGTGGGCGCCACGGTGATGAGCGTTCCGGGTGCGGCCGCTGAGGTGGGCATGGGCGCCATCATGACAGCCGCTCCGTCGAGCCACTCGGCGGTTCTGTGGGACAATGATGGGCGCCCGAAGGCAAACGAACACCATTGGTGCGACCTCGTCGTGCCCCACAACAGCGAAGGCAGGTCCGTGGATCTTCACGACTACCTCCGGGTGGTGCGCAAGCGCTGGCGCACGATCTGCGTCGTCACCCTCGTCCTCGTGGCCCTCGCCGCCCTCCTGACGGTGTGGAGCCCGAAGGTCTACCAGGCACGCACGCAGCTGTTCGTGTCGACCTCCGGCGGCCAGGACTCCACCCAGCTGCTCCAGGGCAACACCTTCACCCAGCAGCGGGTCAAGTCCTACTCCGACCTGATCACGACGCCATCGGTCCTCGACCCCGTCATCAAGAACCTCGGGCTCCACCTCACCGCCGACCAGCTCGGCAGCAAGATCACTGCGAGCGTCCCGCTCGACACCGTGCTCATCGACGTCATGGTCGACGACCAGGACCCGAAGCAGGCGGCCAGCATCGCCGCCGCGGTCGGCAAGCAGTTCTCCGCCAGCGTCATCGACCTCGAGCGGGTGTCCGACGACGCACCGAGCCCGGTCAAGGTGTCCGTGGTCCGCCCCCCGGCGGTCCCGACGGCGCCGATCAGCCCCAAGCCGCTGCGCAACATCGCCCTCGGGGTCGTCCTGGGCCTGCTCGTGGGCCTCGGCGTCGCCCTGCTCCGCGACACCTTCGACACCTCGATCAAGTCCGAGCGTGACGTCAAGGACGCCACCGACGAGACCATCATCGGGGGCATCACCTACGACGCCGACGCCCCGAAGCACCCGCTGATCGTCCAGTCCGACCCGCACGGGCCGCGCGCGGAGGCGTTTCGTGTCCTGCGCACGAACCTGCAGTTCGTCGATGCCGCCACGCACCCGCGGTCGATCGTCTTCACCTCCTCGCGGCCCGGCGAGGGCAAGACCACGACCACCGCCAACCTGGCCATCAGCATGGCGGCCGCGGGCGCGCGGGTGTGCGTCATCGAGGCCGACCTGCGTCGCCCGCGACTGCTGCAGTACATGGGCATGGAGGGCTCGGTCGGCCTGACCAACGTCCTCATCGGCCAGGCCGAGCTCGTCGACGTCCTCCAGCCGTTTGGTGACACCGGCATCTCCGTCCTCGGCGCCGGCCAGATCCCCCCGAACCCGAGCGAGCTGCTCGGCTCGGAGACCATGGCGCGCACCATCCGTCAGCTCGAGGGGATGTTCGACTACGTCATCCTGGACGCGCCGCCGGTGCTGCCGGTCACCGACGCGACCGTGCTGAGCACCTTGGTCGGCGGCGTGGTGCTCATCGCCGGCTGCGGCGTGGTCAACAAGGAACAGCTCGGCCGGGCCATCGCGGCGATCCACGCCGTCAACGGCAACGTCCTCGGCGTGGTCATCAACCGCATCCCCACTCGGGGCGCCAACGCCGAGAGCTACTACTACAGCGAGGGGTACGCGCCGATGTCGTCCGACCGCTCGCGCAAGGACCGCGCCAAGGAGCGCCGGGAGCACGTCAGCCGGGTATGACCGGGGGTCGCCGACCTCAGGGGGCGACCACGACCTCCTGGGCGGCCGCGACACCGTCGGCGAGCAGCGTCGCGTCGACCGGGATGTTCCGCTTGACCAGCGCCAGGGCGACCGGGCCGTCCTCGTAGTGCCGGGCCACGCTCGTGATGAAGCCGACCTCCCGGTCCGCGAGCGTCAGGGCCGCCCCCCGCTCGGGGATCGTGTGCCCTGAGCCGTCGAGGTGGAGGAACACCAGTCGACGCGGAGGCCTCCCGAGGTTGTGCACGCGCGCGATCGTCTCCTGCCCGCGGTAGCACCCCTTGTGGAGGTGAACGGCCGTGCGCAGCCAGTCCACCTCGTGCGGGATCGTCCGGTGGTCGGTCTCGAGACCCAGCCGCGGACGCCACGCCGCGACGCGCAGCGCCTCCGCTGCCCAGGTGCCGGCCAGGTCGCGGTCGCCGACCGCGTCGGCCAGCGCGGCGCGGGGGTGGATCACCTCGCGCCAGCGTCGGCCCTGGGCGGGGTGCTCGACCGGTCCGTATGCCGCGGTGTCACCGACGAGGTCCGGCCACGGGTCGCGCCACGCGTGTGGTTCACCCGGGCGCGACTCCTGGTCGCTGGGCTCACCGAGCACGGCCCAGTGCCCGCTCACGTCGCTCACCTCGACGCGGAGCATGAACCGCATGGACTCGAGCCAGGCCACCAGAGGTGCCGCGTCCCCCGGCTCGGTGGTGACCCAGGTGGTCTCGCCGTCGTCGACGACGTGCAGGTTGTGCTCGACGTGCCCCTTCGGGCTGAGCACGAGGGCCTCGCGCGACATGCGCGGGGGCAGGTCGGCCAGCTGCTGGCTGGTGATCGAGTGCAACCAGGAGAGACGGTCCGGCCCGGTGACGGTGACCACCCCGCGGTGGGACAGGTCCACCACCGCGAGGCCCTCGGTGAGCAGCCGCTGCTCGCGCACAGGGTCGCCGTAGTGGGCCGCGACCCCCGCGTCCGGCCCCTCTCCGTCGACCGCGCCGGGACGTCCCAGCAGCGGGGACGCAGCCGCGACCGGTGGGTGGGTGGGGGTCTCTACTGCTTCGCGCATCTGCTGCACACTCCGTGGACTGCCATGTGGGTGACATCAGCGACAAAGCCGGTGTCGGTGAGAACATTCCCCGCGAAGCCGTCAGCCAGCTCCCGGGGGCACTGCTCGACCCGGCCGCACACCCGGCACACGAGGTGCACATGGTCTGCGTGGTCGGCGAGGTGGTAGGCCGGGGCGCGGTGGTCCAGGTGGGTGTGGCCGACGATGCCGAGGGTCTCGAGGGCATCCAGCGCCCGGTAGACGGTCGAGGCGGCCAGCCCGACCTCGCCGTCAGCGGCGACGCGCTCCACCACCGCCTCCGGCGTGGCGTGACCCAGCGCGGCCACCGCGTCGAGCACGCGCTGGCGCTGCGGGGTCATCCGCCGCCCTTGGGCGCGCAGCTGCTCGCCGACGTCACGCACACCTCCACTGTACGGTCCAGGTCGCGGTGGTCCGGTCACGAGCGCCCTGTCCTGCTACTTACACTGTTCGGGTGCTTGACCAGTTCCAGGACACCCCCGAGGCCCGCGCGCGCCCCCGCCCGCGAGGGCGGCGGGTGCGCCGTGCCCTGGCCGTGCTGCTCGCCATCGTCCTGCTGGTCGTGGTCGGTGGCGCCGCGGCTTACCTCCTGTTCCTCAACCACACCGTCAGCAGCAACGTCAAGCACGCCTCCCTGCTGCCCACTCCCGGCGTCAGCGGCGCCGCCGCGGCCCCCACCCACCCGGCCGCCGCGGGTCAGGCCCAGAACTACCTGGTGATCGGCTCAGACGCCCGGCCCGGGGAGTCGCGCGGCCGCTCCGACGTGATCGTGCTGGTCCACGTCGCCTCGGACAAGAAGACGGTGACCCTGGTCCACTTCCCCCGTGACCTCTACGTCTCCGTCCCCGGCCACGGCAAGGACAAGATCAACGCCGCGTACGCCTACGGCGGGGCGCCCCTGCTGGTGCGCACGATGCAGGGCCTCATCGGGGTCCCGATCGACCACGTCGCGATGATCGGGTTCGAGGGGTTCAAGCGGATGACCGACGCCGTCGGCGGGGTCAACGTCTACGTCGAGGAGCCGAGCAGCAACGGCGCCTACACCTTCCGCAAGGGCTTCCAGCAGATGGGCGGGGCGGAGGCGTTGGCGTTCGTCCGCGAACGCAAGGACCTCAGCGAGGGCGACATCTCCCGTGGCCGGCGCCAGCAGGCGTTCATCAAGGCCCTCATGCTCAAGTCGCTCAGCAAGGACGTGCTGCTCAACCCCGTCAAGCTGGCGCAGTTCACCGACGCCGCCACCAGCAACCTCACCGTGGACGAGAAGTTCTCCGTGGGCGACATGCGCAAGCAAGCCCTCTCCATGCGCAGCCTGCGCAGCGGCGACATCACGTTCATCACCGCCCCGTTCACCGGGTTCGGCACGGCACCGAACGGCGGTTCCATCGACCTCGTCGACGAGCAGGGCATGCAGGCGCTCGGTGAGGCGCTGCAGAACGACGACATGGCCCGCTACAAGGACACCACCCGCACGCCCTGAGGCCGGCTCGGGCCTGGACCCGCTAGGACTGCTGCCAGGTCTTCAGGTCTGCGCCGGCACGAAACACCGCGCCGGCCACGCGCAGCCAGCCCGTGGAACCAGTCACCGACAGTGCGACGGTGCCGGCCTCGACCGTGGTCAGGTCGGTCTCGACACAGCCGAGGGCGGAAGTGGGCTTGGCCGCGTCCACGACCGCCAGTCCTCGGCATCCGTCCACACCGGGGACGACGGCCAGCGACCGGCTCTTGTCGTCGAGGGCCAGGGCCAGGGCGCCGGGCACGGTGGCCGACTTGTCCCACCGCGCACCCGTCTTGCTCACCTGGACTGTGCCGTCCTGGCACAGAGCAGCCGCGCCACTGTCGACGACGGCGAGGTCGACCACGGTCTTGGGCCCGCACGGCTTCCCCGTGCCGCCGGTGGGCAGGCCGACCGAGCGCTCGTCACGGGGGTCGCGGTACCAAGCGTTGTTGACCGCGGCCGCGCCGCCCCAGTCGGCGTCGTACTTCGACGCCTGGCGGATGGACGGGCGACAGTCGTTGTCTCCGCCGGCTCCCACGGAGAAGGCAGAGCCGTCGTCGCGGACCCGGACGCGGACGAGCGTGTCGAACTTCGTCGAGCGCGGTGCCCACGACTTGCCCCCGTTGCTGGTCAGCTCGAGCTTCGCCCCACCCGCTGGACACGACCCGACCGTGAACCGCAACGCCGTGTCGTCGTCGACCCCGACGATGCCCACGGTGAGCGGGACGACCTTGACCTCCGGCTGCGTCGCGTCGGCCGAGGTGGTGGTCGAGGACGGCCGACTCGACGCCCCGATGCTGCTGGTGCCGATCTGCTCACCGCCGTTGGCAACGGGGGTGCGCGTGCTGTTGACGGCGATGCCGACGAGCAGCACGTCGACGGCGACGAAGGCGGCGAGGCCAATGAGGCCGGCGCGGTCACCCAGGCGTGTCACCGGGGCCCCCCGAGGGCCTGGGCCACGGCTGGGAGCGAGTCCATGATCTGCCGGGCCATCCGGTCGAAGACCTCGGGCGCTCGACGGTACGGGTCGACGATGTTCGCCTCCTCGTCCGGCATGGGTGGTCGCAGGCCCCGCTCGCCGGCCGCGAGCGCCACCACCCGGGTCACGTGCTCATGCGCGTCGTCGGCGGGTTGGGCCATGCGGTCCGACCGGATTCCCGCCACGAGGTCGGCGAACTCGCGGAACGCGAAGACGTAGCGCAGCGCCCGTGGGTGCAGCTGCGCGACGGTGCCGCGGTGCGCGCGCGTGGCCGTGAGCACGAGGTCCGACCCGGCCACGATGTCGGGGGTCAGCTGGCGTGCCACGAACCCGTCAGCCGCAAACCCGTTCTCCTCCAAGCGGGCTCGCGCGTGCGACTCCATCGTGTCGCCCACGAGCGCGCCCGTGCCTGCGCTGCGCACCTCGACGGCGCCTGGACCCCAGGACCGGTCCAGCTCGGCCTGCAGCGCGCGCTCGAGGAACGGCGAGCGGCAGACATTGCCGGTGCACACGGTGAGGATCCGTGCTGGAGCGCTCACTCGACCACCTCAGCCGACACGCTTGAGCTCGGCCGACACGTGGCTCTGCAGCGGCTGCCCGACCGCGGCCATGTCCATGACCCACAGGAGGTTGGAGTTGACCAGGCCGTAGAGGCGGTGGGCAGCGGAGTACTCCTTCGCGTGCGGACTGCGGACGACGCTGTCCGTGCGCAGCTCGATCTTCGCCGGCTCGGCCTTCCCGTAGTACATCTCCACGATGCCGGTGGGGTGGGCGAGCAGGAGCTCGACCTCACCGTCGGGCTGCGGCCGCCAGAAGCCGACCTCCGTGGCCAGCGGCCGCACCTTCTCGCCGGCGTCGTCGAGCAGCCAGCTGCGGCTGCGCCAGCTCAGGAACGGGCGACCGTCGTGGCTGACCTCGACCTCCTGGCCGAAGTTGGCGGACTCGATCGTGGGGTACCCGACGACGCCCGCACCCTCCCAGCGGCCCACCAGCCACGCGAGGGGGGCGAGCTCGGAGGGAAGCTCGGGATCGAGGGTGAACTGCATCAGCGGGGAGTCTGGACCAGGCGGTACACGACGTACGCGGTGAACCACACGACCACGACCGCCGTGAGGATGAGCAGGCACAGGTAGAACGTCTCCACGCGGCAGATCGTAGCCTGACCCGCATGACCGCCTCCCGCCTCGTCGTCAAGGCCACCTGTGGTGTCGAGTCCCTCGAGCGGCTCAACCAGGCGTTCACCGTCGCGTCGACGGCGCTCGCCGCCGGAGTGGAGGTCAGCGTGTGGCTGACCGGGGAGGCCGTGTGGGTGGCGGTTCCCGGGCGGGCCGAGCAGGCGCAGCTGCCGTATGCCGCGTCGCTGGCCGAGCTCCGCGACGCGGTGCTCGCGGGTGGCCGGCTCACGGTGTGTGGGCAGTGTGCCGCGCGTCGCGACCTGGCCGAGGCGGACCTCGTGGCGGGGGCACAGCTCCGGGGTGCCGCGTCCTTCGTCGAGGAGGTCATGGCGGACGGGGCCCGCGCCCTCGTGTACTGACCCCAGCGCCCAGGCCCAGGCTCAGGCGACGAAGTAGCGCGCCAAGGGGTAGACGACGGCGCCGACGAGCAGCGACGACGCCGCTGCCGCGGCGAGCTGGGCCCGCGGCATCCCCGCCGCCGGGAGCACCGCGACAACCCGCCGGGCCGCGTGTCCGACGGCAGCGACCAGCAGGCCGAGCAGCACCGCCGGCCACAGCGATGGGACGCCGGCCAGCAGCGACACCGCCACGGCGGCACCGCCGCCGACGAGCATCGCGATGAACAGCGCCCACCTGCGCGACCAGCGGATCCCGATGAGCGGGTCACACAGCGCGGACACGCCCAGGGCGGCCATGGCCGCGGCGAGGGCGTGGTCACCGTGGAGCACGCGGGGCAACGGCGCCATCGACACGCCGGCCGCGACCACGGCCAGCCCTGCGACGCTCGATGACACCGACTCGCTCAGCCTCGGCCGGCCGTCGCGGCGCATCAGCTGGTGCAGGAACGCGACGATCACCGAGACGGCCATGGCTGCGGGCACCCACCTGAGGAACGGGTCGTGCGTCGTCACGGTGACCGAGGCCGCCGACAGCAGGGTGCCGATGACCAGGACGGCTGTCGTCCCGCGTGGGCTGGGCAGGCTGAGCAGGACCGGCCAGCCCCACGCCATGACGAACCCGGCCAGGGCGACCGCCACCGTCACGAAGTGCGGGCTGGCGTAGCCCGTCAGTGCGACGAGGGCCGCGAACGCCACCGTCGCGAGCACGGTCAGCGGCCTGGCGCGCAGGCTGCGCCGGGGCACCGAGCGTGGTGGGCGGTCCGGGTGCTCCCGGCGCGAACGCCGGCTCAGCGGGGCAGCGTCCGCGACCTCTGCGGCAGCGTCGCCGGCCTGCGGCGCCTGCTCGGGGACCTCGGACACAGCCCGCATCCTCCCATCACCCACCAGCGAAGGGCGGCAGCACCTCGAGCAGCGCCCCCGGCTCCAGGTGGTCCTCGCGCGCAGCGCGGCGCCCGCCGACGAGCAGCGTGCTCACCCCGGCCACGGGTGCCAGGCCGGGTCGGAGCGCCACCGCTGCCGCGAGCGCGTCGGCGACGGTGTCGCACGGCCCGAGCAGGTCCGTGTCGACACCTGCTGCGGCGCGGGCCCCAGCCCAGTAACGGACGGTCACCTGGCCGCCCGGCTGCTCATCCGGCATACCACTCCTTCTTCGAGCCAAGCGTCTCACCATCCGTTCCGCAGTCCCCGGCCACCCCCTCTTCCGTATCCTTGGCAGTCATGGCCCGTCTGCTGCTGCTGACGAACGCCTTGGCGCCCAGCGCCGAGGTGCTTCCGGCGCTGGGACTGTTGAGCCACCACGTGCGGATCCTGCCGGCCGAACCGAGCGCCCTCGTGGACGCGCCTCCCGCCGATGCGGTCCTGCTCGACGCGCGCCGTGACCTCGCCGCGGCCCGCTCGCTGTGCCGGGTCCTCAAGGCGACCGGCATGTCGGTCCCCCTCGTCGTCGTGGTCACCGAGGGCGGCCTCGCGGGCCTGACGGCCGAGTGGGGCGTCGACGAGGTCCTGCTGGACTCGGCCGGCCCGGCTGAGGTCGAGGCGCGGCTGCGGCTGGCGGCCGGGCGCCTCGCGGCGGACGGGGAGCCGGAGGACGTGCAGATCACCAACGGTGACGTCGTCATCGACGAGGCCACCTACTCGGCGCGCGTCAAGGGACGGCTGCTCGACCTCACGTACAAGGAGTTCGAGCTGCTCAAGTACCTCGCCCAGCACCCCGGGCGCGTGTTCACCCGCGCCCAGCTGC
>JAICSZ010000500.1 GCA_025936615.1 Pedococcus sp.
CTGGCTCTACGCCGAGACGATCCGCCAGATCCACGAGAAGAACCCCAACACCGGCGTCGAGATCCTGCCGCCCGACTTCGGTGCCAAGCCCGAGCTCGTCGGCCAGCTCTTCGAGGCCCGCCCCGAGGTCTTCGCCCACAACCTCGAGACCGTGCCGCGCATCTTCAAGCAGATCCGGCCCGCCTTCACCTACGACAAGTCGCTCAAGGTGCTGTCCATGGCGCGCGAGGCCGAGCTGGTCACCAAGTCCAACCTGATCCTGGGCATGGGCGAGGAGGACCACGAGGTCGAGCAGGCGATCGGCGACCTGCACGACGCCGGCTGCGACATCCTCACCATCACCCAGTACCTGCGTCCCTCCAAGCTGCACCACCCGATCGACCGGTGGGTCAAGCCCGAGGAGTTCGTGCACTGGTCGGACGTCGCGGAGGAGAAGGGCTTCAAGGGCGTCATGGCCGGCCCGCTGGTGCGGTCCTCCTACCGCGCCGGCCGGCTCTGGGCCACCGCGATGCGCAAGTGGGGGCGCGAGATCCCCGAGCACCTGCAGCACCTCGCCGACGCGGCGGGCGACCCGGCCCGCCAGGAGGCCGCCTCGCTCCTGGCTGCTCGTCGGCAGCCGGCCTGAGCCCCTCTCCCGAACGGATATCCTTAGCCGCATGGCCCGCAAGTCGAAAGAGCAGTCGGACACGCCCAAGCAGCCGGGCCGCTTCAAGCAGGTCCTGCAGGTCTACAACGCCTCGCGCAAGGCCGACCCCACCATCCCGTGGTGGATGCTGCTCGCAGCGCTCGGCACCCTGGTCGTCGCCGTCGTCGTCGGCGCGTTCCTCGGGCACTGGGTCTATGCCCTCATCCTGGGCATCCCGCTCGCGCTGCTCGCTGCCACCTTCGTCCTGAGCCGCAAGGCAGAGCGCGCCGCCTACCGCTCCATCGAGGGACAGGCGGGCGCCGCCGGTGCGGCCCTCGGGTCGCTGCGCCGCGGGTGGTACGCCGACCAGCAGCCGGTCGCCGTCGACGGTGCCCGTGGCACCCGTCCGGAGGACATGGCCGGTGCCGCCTTCGTCTACCGCGCAGTCGGTCGCCCCGGCGTCGTGCTCATCGCCGAGGGCCCCGCGAGCCGCCGCGCCAAGCTGCTCACCACCGAGCGCAAGAAGGTCGAGCGTGTCGCGCCCGGAGTCCCCGTGCAGCTGGTCACCGTGGGTGACGGCGAGGACCAGGTGCCGGTCCGCAAGCTCAGCAACAAGCTCACCAAGATGAAGCCCGTCCTGACCAAGGAAGAGGTCTCCGCGGTCAACAAGCGGCTCAAGGCCCTGGGCGGCCTGCGTCCGCCGATCCCCGCAGGCATGGACCCGCAGCGGGCCCGCGTCGACCGCAAGGCCATGCGCGGCCGCTGACGCGGCGCGGTCCGGTATGCCGCGTGGTCACCCGTGCGGCACGGCCCGCGAGGGTGGGTGGCTTGGCGCTCAGGCGGTGGCGCGCAGCACCAGGTCGGTCTCCAGGACGAGCTGGGAGGTCGCCGGCCCGGCGTCGTTGATGTGCGACAGCAGCATGTGCGCCATCTCGCGCCCGATCTGCTCCATCGGCTGGTGCACGGTCGTGAGCGGCGGTTCGGCCAGGGCGGCCAGTGGTCCGTCGTCGAACCCCACCAGCGCCACGTCCCCGGGCACCGCGCGCCCGGCCTCCCGGAGCGCCCGCAGTGCGCCGAGCGCCATCGGGTCGCTCGCGGCGAAGACCGCGTCCAGGTCGGGGCGGCGCTCGAGC